>JADJFV010000004.1:300000-408091 GCA_016708435.1 Leptospiraceae bacterium
TACCGTATAATTGCGATTTGCCGATGACGACTGCGCGATGCGGATCACATAGAATAATCTGTGCTCCCATGCTGATGATATTATCCACAAAGAAAAGTCTTGATTCAAACATCTTCTCGTGAATCATCACTGTTCCTTTGCATTGAGTAGCGGTAACAAGAGCGACAGAAGTCATATCCGCCGGAAATCCAGGCCAGGGGGAATCGTCTATCTTAGGAGTAGCACCGTGGTAGTCGGGGATAATCTCCATTTTCTGTCCGGCAGGAACTACAACACCACCATCAGCAAATCTAATTTCAATACCAAGACGGGAATAGACGAGTCGAATCATTCTTATATCATCAGGATTTACATCTCTAATAAAAAGTTCTCCACCTGTAACTGCGGCTAATGAGATGAAACTTCCTACCTCTAAGTAATCCGAGCCAATGCGATGAGTAATCGTTCCGGTTGGATTCGAAAGAGAAGTCACACCTTCGATTGTAAGAATATTAGAGCCGATTCCAGAAATCTTAGCACCGGCAGAATTGAGTAGTCTACATAGTCCCTGCACATGAGGCTCGGAGGCAGCGTGGCGGATAATCGTTGTTCCCTGCGCAAGACAGGCTGCCATGACCGCATTTTCTGTCCCAGTAACCGAAGCTTCATCGAGTAAGATATCATCCCCGATTAACCGATTTGCTTTGATTTCATACCCATCAGGAAATACTTCAATGTTAGCGCCTAACGCTTCGAGAGCGAGTAGGTGAGTGTCTAGTCTACGTCTACCGATCTTATCTCCACCCGGGCGAGGAAGAAATACTCTTCCTGTGCTAGCAAGGATTGGTCCTGCGAGTGTTACCGCTCCACGAATTTTACTGCACAACTCTTGCGGTAAATCAGACTTTAACTCTTGCGGTCTTTGAAAAGTAAATACGCCTGTTTCTGGATTTGTGATTTGAAATCCAAGATAACGAAGAACATCAATTAACATCAACACATCCGAAATCATCGGAACGTTTTCTAGGCGGACAATGCCTGGTATCATGCAGACTGCACCTAGAACTGGAAGTGCTTCGTTTTTATTTCCCTGTGGAGTGATCGTTCCCGATAGCGGATTTTTACCCGTGATTTTAAAATAACTAGAACTCATATTTACAATTTGAGAAGATTCGTTTTAGAAGCAAGTTTTAATATCAAAAATATTTCTTCATTAAAACTCATCTTGGTCGAAATATTCAGGGCGAAGACCTAATTGAATACCGGCTTCATCTTTTTCTATTTCATCGAAAACTTCTATTATAAAGAGTTTCTTTTCAAGTTTATTTCCTTTGTTAATTATACTTAATGAAAACGTTGGATTAATCCATTTTTTGTTTCCAAATACTTGGGAATATTTTTTATTTTCTGTAGTTATTAATAAGGAGTTATTCTTAATTGTCCACTTATACTTCATCACTTCTGGTGAGTCAAAACTTTCAATTAATAATTCTCCCGTCTGTTTAAATAAGAAAGATTCATTGGGAGGGTATGTAAAAATTTTTCTAGGAAGAAGGATATTTATAAATTTGAATTTATCTTCATTACTTAGCTTATTCAAAAGAGTTACTTTTTTTTCCAACTCTTCCATTGAATCTGTAATTTTTAGATAGTCTGCCATAAAAGGATTTTCATCTTTACAAGAAAAATGAAAACTTGTAAGTAAAAAAAGGATAATAAAAATATTACTTGTGGCTAATTTATATTTTACTCTCATATCATCCGGTTCAAAATACAAGTTAAAGTATTCTATCAATAATATCTCGAATACGAATTTTATTTTTAGTTACAACGCTAAATTTCCCATAAAGATTTTCTCCATATTCAGAAAGGATTTTTTTTACGGCATTTATAATCTCATCCATGTCTTTATCTTCATATCTTAGAAAAATAACGCCTGCTGATTCTGATTTATGGGAAAAAATCCATTCTCCAAAATCTTTATCCTCAGTTAGAATCAAGCACTCCCGTTCATTTGCCATAACGATTATTTCAATATCTTTAATTCCTCTATAGCTTTCGCGAATAGATAAAACTTCATAATTCGCATTTCTTAAGGACTCAATAATGTAAGCATCAATATTTTCGTCGGCGATAATTCTAACTTGCAATTAGCTCTTCCTTGGAAAGCATATCTGCCGCATAACTAAGAGCAGCGTAAATATCTGCGGCTTCTAGATGAGGATAGGATTCTAATATTTTTTGGATAGAATTCTTCTCGGATAGTTTACGCAATATCAATTCTATTGTGATTCGAGTTCCTTTAATAATTGGTTTTCCAAGCATTATTCCTGGATCAGATGTAATTCTAGTTCGATAGTCCATGGCATAATCTTTGACTATTGGAACTGAATTGGCAAGTCATTTTTATTGCTCTAATCTTTTCAAAACCTGAAAAGTCCAATCTGTGATAACTTGCACGGATTCTCTTGCATTAGAAGTATTCAAAGAATTTTCTTTTAGAATGTTTTTGGAATATTGTTCATCGAATAGAATTGGTTCTCCAAAAATAATTTTTACTTTTTTCCCGACCCTCGGTAGTATGGCGCCTACCGGTAAAATTTTTTCCATACCGGAATGATAGAAAGGTAGAACTATCGGGTTTGCGGCTAATAGTAAATGTGCGATTCCCTGGGTGAAATTATTTTGAATACCGAGTTCGGGTTTTCTATTTCTAGTTCCTTCTGGAAATATATGAACCCAGCCTCCTTCCTGCAAGAATCTTTTTTAAATATTCAAAACCTGGCTGATTGATTCCTGCGCCTCTTACAATAGGGACACATTGCCCCTGGCTAAAAATAAAGCCTGTAAGTTTTTTACTGAAAAAGTTTTGTGCGTCAGTCGCAATGTATCTCTGTCGGACTATACTTATAGGAGCAGAGCAAGAAATTAAAAAAGGATCATCAAATAAAGAGTTGTGATTACTGAATGTTAAAAGTCCTCGATTATTTCGTGATTGCAGACTTTGTAAAATGTCTTCGTTTACAATTTCTATTTTGTTTAACACTTTCATGATAAACTTAGAAATGCCAATTACTGTATAGAGAAAAATGGGTGTATACCATTGCGGATCTGGATCCCAATTCTTAAGAGAAATTGAAATTTTATCTTGTGTCTTTTTTATCTTTTTTCTAAACATAGTTTTACTCTTTTGTATAGTATGATTAAATTAAGGTCTGTGAAAGACTTATACTGTCATTTCGAACATCGCTCAATGTAAGAATACAGTCACCTCGAACCAGCATTACCGGTGAGAGGTCTATTTTACAAATGTAGTTAAGAATAAACTTTTACTATATTTGCAAGATAGACCTCTCACGGTTTTCCTGCCCTGCGCTATACGCGCCCTTCGCCTTCGCATGTTCGAGGTGACAGAGCAGAAAAATCCTTAAACTAAACTCATGCTAATTAATATACATTTATAAAATTTGCTCAATACCTATATCATCTCCACTTCTTCATCTTTGCGGGAAATTACTTCTCCAATAACTTTTGCTGCTTCGCCAAGAGCGGATAATTCTTGTAATGCACTTGAAACTCTGTCCTTGGGGATAATCAGGATAAATCCTACGCCCATATTAAAAGTAGAATACATATCGCGCTCATCGAGGGAATGATCTTTTCTGATTTTGTTAAATACATAACTTTCTGGTAAATCTTTTTTGAGGATTCGTGCGGCGTGTTCTTTTTTGAGGATACGTGGTATATTCTCGTAAAACCCTCCGCCGGTGATATGAATCATTCCTTTTATTTCTTCTTTCAAAAGCAATTTCAAAATAGATTCTACATAGATATGAGTTGGTTTCATAAGATAATCAGCTATAAAGGATAATGTCTCTTTGTCGCTTGGAAGCGCTCCGTTTTTCAAATAGAGTTTTCGGAGTAGGGAATAGCCATTGCTATGCGGACCACTCGATTCGATTCCGATGATTACATCTCCTACCTGGATATTTTTGCCGTCGATCATTTCTGATTTCTCAACTGCTCCAACTGCAAATCCAGCTAGATCATATTCATCAGGTTTCATTGTGCCTGGATGCTCTGCTGTTTCACCGCCTACGAGTGCAGCGCCACAGAGTTTGCAACCTGCTACAATTCCAGAAACGATTTGTTCCATTTTCTTAATATCTAATTTTCCACAGGAAATATAGTCCAAAAAAAACATTGGACGAGCACCTGAGACTAATAAGTCGTTGACGCTCATGGCTACTAAGTCAATTCCTATCGTATCGTGTTTGTCTAATAGTCTAGCGAGTTCTAATTTGGTTCCAACTCCATCTGTGCAGGATAATAAAATTGGCTCTTTGTAATTCTTTAAAAAGGAAACATCATAGGCAGCGGCAAATCCGCCTAATCCTCCAAGGACTCTTGCATTGTGAGTAGAGTGAACATTTTTTTTGATGGAATCTACAAAGCTTCTTCCTGCTTCTGTATCGACTCCTGCATCTTTATAAGTAATTGGATTATTTGACATAGTTTCTCTCGTTTGTATTTTGATTGTTTAAATAATTGTAGGCGATTTCAAAGTCTTCTTCTCGTCCGCCGTTTAAAAATAAATCTAGTTTGCTTTCCCCTTCGATTGGGAGGGGAATGATTGTTCGCCGCACATGGTTTGCAGTTCCTTTATTGCCATCGTATAGCTTGACGTTTTTGTTCCAATCGTAAAAAAGAGATTTTACTAAAACGTAATGAGTGCAACCGAGCACAACAAGATCGATTTTTTCTTCCTCTAGATTTTTAAATATCGGTTGCAAATACTCTTTCGCTTTTTCAATATCTCCTGTATCTATAATAGTTGCAAGTCCATCACAGGGAATTGGTTTTAGAGTAGCGTGTTTTTCTAAAGATTTTCCAAGGCTCATGAATTTTTCTTCTTTTAAAGTAAGAGGAGTGGCAAGAACTGCAATTGTTTGGTCGGGATTTTCTAAGGCTGCGGGTTTAATGGCTGGCTCCATTCCGAAAATTGGAACAGAATATTTTTTTCGAAGCTTACTTATAGCGACTGACGTTGCGGTATTGCAAGCAACTACTATGGCGCTGACTCCATGTCCTAGGAAAAATTGGGAAATTTCATCTAAAAATCCATATACTTGTTCTGGCGGCTTATTGCCATAAGGCGCATTCAAGAGATCTCCATAATAAATATAATCTGCCTCGGGGATTGTATTACTTAGTTCGCCTAATACGGATAATCCGCCAAACCCTGAATCAGTTACACCAATTTTAATTCTTTCTCTTGCCATTAGGTTCAATATTTTCTGGGGAGTCGGAACGGAGGCCCCGGGCAGAAGCCCGGGCCCCGGGGGGGCGGGGGGGGGGGGGAGGTTTCCAATAGTTCAATCTTTGCAATATCTTTATATCGAAAGTCTATATAGACTTTTTCATGTAGAACATGAGGCATTTGTGCGTTCAAATCTGTAAGGGAATCGAGGCTTAAGTAAAGCCGAAGCGTTTCAGCTCTTCTTGTCACTTCCATTATTCTATCTGGTTTTGTAGAAATTTCTTCTTCGGGGTTAATGGCTATATGCCCTATATAGCTAACACCATTTCGCAATAGAATTTTCACCGCAGTTATCTCCGGACAAAGACGACAGTCGGCAGAGAGAGATAGATTTGTGATTTGAATTGTTAATAGAATTGTAAATAGATGAATCCATTTTAGGAATTGTTAGTTTTATTTGTTCGTTCATATTTACTCCAGTCACCTCGAACAGTTTCACCGTGAGAGGTCTATTTGGCAAGCATAGTATAGATTAACCTATCGCTAAATTTGTCAAATAGACCTCTCACCAATTTTTCCGCTATACGCTGCGCAATTCTCTCACGCAGGTTCGAGGTGACAGGGTTAATACCCCTTCATCTCCAAGTAGCCCTTAGCCGCTACTGGCTTACCTTTGTATGTTCCCTTTGCTGTGACTGATCCTTCCCAATAGGAATTTCCTGTTGTAGAAAAGGCAATAAATTCTTGTTCGGGAAATCGCATTTCAATTTCTAGGTTCAAGTCATTCGACTCAATTTTCCAGTTCGTTGGATAACGCTTATTAGTCTCTTTGCTCTTCCAAATAGTTTCTTTTGCATCCAGTTTAATTTCTTCTCTGGATTGAAAATGTTTTATTTCTCCGTTAGGCAATCGCAGTGTTCCAAATGTTTCGGAAGAATCTGATTTTGTCTTTCGGAAATTAAAAAGCATTAAGTCTGATCCATCTTCAAAGTTTAAACAAATCCAGTCCCAGGAATTTTCTTCTGATGCCAGAGTTTTTTTGGCGTCACGATTCTTATCCAAATCAGAAATTGGAATACTCCATTCATGATCCATCCAGGAAGTTCCAGAGGCTACTTCTAGTTTGCGCTCCCCGATTTTTAGATATCCCTTTGTGGTTAACCTTGGAATAGAGTAATAATACGAATAGATATTTTTGTCTTGATTGCTTTTGATTGATAAACCTTTATCTCCATGCAGTAGAATTTCTTTTTTGGGAGCAGATAAATGAAGCTCTAGAGAAATATTTTCTTTTCTTGGATTGGCTGCGATTTTAAATTCTGATTCTCCTAAAATTTCAATTCTATAATCACCACTTCGTATGAGTAAATCATTGTAAGCCGCAAGATTTCCAATCTTTCGTTCTATTGTCTGTGCTGTATAATGCTTTTTGTTTGAAATATCAGAAATCGCAAAATGAACAGGAAAGATTTCTTCTTTTCCATTTAATTTGGCTTTAAAAAAACTTAGTTCATAACCCAGTTCCTTTCCGTCTTTTGTATTTAGATTTCCAATAAAATAACACCACTCTAAAGCAAAGTCTTTGTGAAAAGTATGTTCTTTCGGAAATTCGATAGCAAGTAATTGGGAAAAAAGGGAAAAGCTATAAGCCAGAAGGATAATACGGATTAGTTTCAAATTATCATTTTACCTGAGTCCTTTAGATTGTTTACTTTTGTATTCAGCCGATTTTTCTAGTGCAAGGTATTCTGATTCAGTGTAGAATTTGCGTGCTAAACTATCCATAGGGTAAAAGTGGAACATAGATTTATAAAGTCAATTAATTTAAGATTGTAATTTTTTCGATTAAAAGTCATGTGTAAGTATGAATATTAATTTATCTAAACCAATCCTAGTTACCGGCGGGAGCGGCTATATCGCATCCTGGGTTATCAAATATCTTTTAGAAGAAGGACATACAGTTCACACGACTGTTCGTGATAAGTCGAAGAAGGATAAGTATATTCATCTAGAAGAAATCGCAAACAACTCGAAAGGCAAATTAGTAGTATTTGAAGCAGACTTAATGAAGAAAGATTCTTTCTTGGAGTCGATGCAAGACTGCGAGCTTGTGGTTCATATGGCGTCTCCTTTTTTTGTCGTAGGAATTAAAGATGCACAAAGAGATTTGGTTGATCCTGCGAAGGAAGGAACGGCTAATGTTCTTCATTCGGTTAACGCAACTCCCACTGTAAAGAGAGTGGTTCTTACTTCTAGCGTTGCCGCGATTCATGGGGATAATTGCGATATATCCAAAACAAAGGATAAGATTTTCACAGAAGAGTATTGGAATACAACTAGTTCCCTAACGCATAGTCCTTATTCCTATTCCAAGACTGTTGCGGAGCAGGAAGCATGGAAGATTGCGAATGCTCAAAGTAGATGGGATTTACTCACGATTAACCCCGCTTTTGTATTAGGTCCTTCTCTTACTAAGAGAACCGATTCAACTAGTATCAATATGATGATTCAACTAGGTAATGGAACTTTTTCTTTCGGAGTTCCCGAACTCTGGTTTGGAATTACAGACGTTCGAGATGTTGCCCGCGCTCATATTTTAGCAGGCTTTACTCCAACTGCAAAAGGCAGACATATCTCTTGCACAGACTCTTGTGAATTATATACATTAGCCTCTCATCTTCGCGAACAATTCGGAGAAGCCTATCCATTTCCAAAATGGACTGTTCCTTTTTTTATGGTTTGGCTCTTTGGTCCTATTCTAGGTTTCAGTCATGAGTATGTAGAAAAAAATGTAGGTACCTCTGTTAAATACGATAATTCCTATACCACAAAAGATCTCGGATTGAATTTCACCAGCATCAAACAAACAGTATGCGATCACTTCGAGCAATTACTCCGCGATGGGATTATTAAGAGGAAATGATTTGCTAAAAAGGGAGGAATTAAAAATTTAGCAATATGCATGAAGTTTTATTTTTAATGGCTTTTACTTTGCACAATATTGAAGAAGGAATCTGGCTTCCTGATTGGTCTAAATATGCAAAGAATTTTCATCCTCCTGTTAGTAGGAACGAATTTCATTTCGCATTATTAATTGTCACAGTATGTGGATACCTATTGACATTTATTTTTTCAATCTATGGAGAATTTTTTCCAATTATCAAATATGCTTATTTAGGTTTTGTATTGATGATGTGTTTTAATTCTATATTTCCCCATTTATTAGCCACAATTGTTCTGAAAAAATATTCACCTGGAACGATTACAGGATTGATGTTAAATTTGCCTTTCGGATCCTATATCATTTTTAACAAATACAACTCCTTGCTTGATTACGATAAATTACTAATTGGATTTGCTGTGGTAAGCGCAGTTACTATAACCTCTTTAAAGCCTCTATTTAAACTTGGAGCGAAATTAATAGATGAGTATTAATACAGAAATCGTGGTTCCATTTTGATTAAAATTGCCATTCACACTGATTCGGAATGTATCGTTTGCTACATTCACGCCACCGGCTTTTGTTCCCTGCAAAATATTGTTTATAAAACATATTGTAGTCGATCTATCCAATGTTGCATACCTATGATTCCATTGGCTGGGAAGGATGCTAGATGGACTAGATTCAAAAATATCTCCATTGCAATTCTTATAATCCTTTTTTGCTTCACAGGTCTATTTGCAAAAGATACTACGTTAAAAAAGAAACAAACGAAATGGAGCGACTATCAAGGCTCAATGAATTGGCATAATGCAAAAGCAAAATGTGCAAGCGGTAAAATGCGATTACCTACAAGAGAAGAGTTCGACTTGGAATACAAGGAAAAGGGAACTGAGTCTTGGAAGAAAGACGGGAATTGGTATTGGACTTTGGAAGAATATTCTGAAGCTTCGGCACATTATTATGATGCAGAGACTGGCTATCCAGATTTTACTGATAAGACGGATATTATGCATGTGCGCTGTGTTAAATGAAGGCTGAATTCGACAAGCACACTATAATAGTCATTATACTCTGTAAAGACTTGAATAAATTAAATTGACAAACCAATAAAAGTCCTTTATGAAAATAGAATGAAAACTCTATTCCTCTTCTTGATTCTATTTCAATTTAGCAATTGTGTGCTGCTAGATATCACAAGCAAACGAGAACTCATCCAAAAAAAAGAAATCTCAACTAGAGAGTATGAAACGGTCGAAGAAGAGTTTTTGCCGGAGGGAAATAAAAAAATAAATCAGGATTCTATTATCTTATCTGTGAAGAAAATTAAAATTACAAAGAAAATAAAAGAAACCAATTTTGATTCTACGTATTTTGTGAAGGAAGAACTATCTGATTCCTTTTATATAGTTGGAGGAATTATTCCCTTTGTGGTAAAGGATAAAGATTTTTTGACCTATACAGCCATTGCGTTTTTTACTTTTGTTTATAGCTTTCCTGTTACAATTATTGATTGGGCATCGCTTCCATTTAGGCTTCGAGCGTATGAAGAGAAAAAGTCGGAATCAGAAAAAATTGTTACTAACGAAGCTCGCGTAGAAATTAAAAATACTTCCGATACACAAATAAAAATTCACAATAAAAATTTTCGATACAATAAGAATGAACTAACAATTGATTTTGAAAATTTAATCGGAACCTGGGCTATAGAAGATAATTTTTCCAAATACTTTTTACACTCTTATGATTTATATAAGATTATAAATTCCAATACTCTGGAAAAGAAAATTCCATTAGCAAATCTGATTACCACGGATGAGTTTTATAAAATTCTAATCGCTGATGCAAAGAAACGTCGGAGCCAACATCCTCTTATCCTTTCTTATTTTAGTTCAAGAGTCTGTGATCTTCGAATTGACTCGATTGTTAATCCATCCGAAATAGATAAGTCGATTCAAAAATTTAAAACAGATTTTACAAAGATGAGAAAGCATTGTGCATTTTTAATTTTAAAATCAGGAAGTAGAACAGACCTATATAGTTTTTCAAAATTAAAAGAATTTATAAGTATGAAAATTGAGGATAGCGAAGAACTATCAACTGAACTGAATAAACCGAATCATTCATTCGATCGAAATAAAATACTTCTACTGGCTTCCAAGAAAATAAATTATTCTCTTTCCTTTGGAGATGATTATTCGGTAGTGCAAGATTTAATTCATTCTGGATTTGATTTGAATTATCGAAAAGATTCTTCTTTTTCTCCGCTTAATTCGATAGTTCGCACGGGCAATTATGAACTAGCAAAATACTTAATCGAAAATGGAGCAGATGTAAATAATGCAGGAGAAGATAATTCAGCTAATACACCACTCTATGAAGCAATTATTCAAAATCATTTGCAGTTGGTAAAGCTACTGGTAGAAAAAGGAGCGAATGTAAATCATCAAAACTCACTGAACATTTCCTATCTAGAATTTTGCGAAACATACAATGTAGATTTAGAGATTCGAGAATATTTAAAATCAAAAGGAGCTAGGTGAGTTAAAAGGTAGAAGTAAAACTGAGATGCAATTCAATCAGAAAGACACAAGAAAGAAAATTGCCAAAAATATATTTCCTAAAAAATGGTAAGAAATCAATACAAATGTATTTTTAAAACTATTACTAGGAGAAAATTAAATGAAAATTGCAATTGGAGTCGTAGCTCTATTAATACTAGCACTTATTTTGTTTCTATTCCATGCTGGTTTCTTTACAACTGTCACAGTTCAAGAAAAAAACGTTGGTCCTTATACTTTGGTATACGAAGAATTTCAAGGAGATTACAAAAATACACCAAAGGTTCAGGATAAGATATATTATGCGTTGTTGAATGAAAATAAAATTGAAACCTTTAAAGGATTTGGGATATATTACGATAATCCGCAACAAGTCCCCAAAGAAAAATTGAGAAGTGAGATAGGATGTATTTTAGAAGAAAAAGATTTGAGTAAAGTAGAAGAACTAAAAGCAAAACAGTTTAAGATAAAAGAATTTCCCAAGACCGAAGCAATCGTCGTGGAATTTCCATTCAATACTCAATTCTCAATCTTCGCGGGTATCATGAAAGTATATCCAAAATTGGAAGCCTTTCGTAAAGAGCACAACTATCAACCAAGAGAAGTCATGGAAATCTACGATGTTCCTTCCAAAAAAATTCTATACATCAGTTTAAAATAAAAGAAAAGTTGAATTTGTATTTAAAGATAAGCGTTTACTCTGTCTTTTCTCCTACCGACTTCGGATGCGTATTGTTTACCGAGCAAGGAAGAGTTTTCTTTTAGCCAACTCCTTAAAGAAACCTTTCCGGTAGGAGGAGTGGTTACAAATAAAAGATCTCTCATTAAGCCTTTGAATTCAGGATAGGTTAGTAAAATATCTCCTTTTACTTTTCCGAAAATCCATCCGAACAAGAAAACTAATTCGGCAGGCGAGTGAAACACGATTGGCTTTTTCCCGATTGCTTCCGCGATTGTTTCTACTAATTCTTGAAAACTAAAAGTATCAGGACCGATTGCATTGATAATTTTGTTTTCTCGATTGGCTCCTTCTTCTACGGCAATTCTTGCCAGGTCATCTACATAGATTGGTTGTAGCTTGTATTTGCCATTACCCGCTATTGGAAATAAGGGAAAGGTTCGGAGCAGATAAGCAATGTTATTTATCAAAATATCTTCTTCGCCAAACAATACAGTGGGTCGAAGAATCGCGTAGGAAATTCCTGACTCTTTTAATTTTTCTTCTAAGACACCTTTGCCTTGAAAGTATTCTAAATCCGAATTAGAATCTGGATTTGTTATGCTTACATGAACTATTCTTTGAACGCCTGCTTTTTTTGCTGCTTCAAACAATTGAATTGTGTTCGAAACGGCTGAGGCATGATTAAACAAACTGTGATTAAAACGCACCCAATAGGTATTGTATAACACTTCACAACCTTTCAGGGATTCTACTAATTTTTCTGGCTCATCAAAATGAAAAGGATGAACTTCAATTTTATCCCCAAAAGGATTTTTCCTTTGTGTGGAATTTGTAATCGTTCGAGTCTTAATTCCTTGTTCTAAAAGTCTTTTTGCTATGTATTTTCCTGAATATCCGAAAGCACCTGTGATTGTATGAAATCCGTTCGTTTTCATTTTAGTATTCTCCTATTCCTTCGTTTATGTTAATAATTGAACATGTTCAATTATTAACATAAATTAAACTGATTTATTTGTCCAGTAATTTATTGAACGCGTTCAGTAAATGCGAGCTGTCTTTATCAGCCTGTTTGGCGGGCGGGGACAATTAAAACATCAGTGGCAAAATTTTTTTAATACTTGATGGCAAGGTTACGGCGCTAAAGTCCATTAGAGTTGTTGGTAAATTTAGTTCAATGTCATCCTGAGCGTGTCGAAGGATGCTATTTATACTGAGTATGGACAGGCTCACCATGACAATTTTAATTTAGCAACAACTCTATTATATATCTTTTTGTTCCGCAGCTAATACATATTTTTTTGATCGACGTATCAAAGCTAAACTCTTGTAAAAACTGTTTCCCCTTGGAGATAACTATCATCCAACTCTCCATAATGAGAAAAATTTAATTCGAAGTTCTGAATGCAACCAAGTGCCTCTTTGTAAGTTTCGAAAAGTCCGAGGAATACTTTTTCATAGGAAGGATTATTCCACTCATTCTCTCTTCTAGGATCTTCCGATGTAATTACATAAATCGGATATCTATTTTCTTTAAATTTAGATTGATAGACAAAAAAATTCATTAGCGATTGATTTCAACATTTTCTTGTTTTGGTTTCTTTGATTTACTCTTTTTTCTTGTTTCTTTTCTTCCTTCTTGAATTTCTATCTCGGCTACTGTTCTATCCTTCAAATCATCTAAATTGATTTTTTCTCCGTTCTTGACTCTTTCGTGCAACATCCAGAATTTATAAGAAGGAGTTTTACAGTCATTATCCACACTCAATTCTTCTTTGATTCCCGTAACATAATACATATCTACTTCGCCTTTATGTTTCGCTTGAATTTTTCCTCTATACACGCAATTAAAAAAATCTTTTACGAGTTCGTAGGTATCACTTGATATATTTACCATTCCGGGAGTCCCGCTGGATTCCATTCTAGAAGCAGTGTTGACTGTATCCCCCCAAACATCATAGGCAAATTTTTTCTCTCCTATCACACCGGCAACTAATGGACCTGTGTGGATACCGAGGCGTAACTCCCAATAAGGATGACCCAATCCTTCTTTTAAAGTCTTTACTTGGTTCATTATAGCTTGAATTTCGAGTGCGGCAAGAACCGAATCTATTGGATGAGTTTTATTTGCGATTGGAATTCCACCTGCACACATATAGCTATCTCCAATTGTTTTTAATTTTTCCAAGTTGTATCTTTCTACAAGAGAATCAAAATAAGAAAAGCATCCATCCAATTCCGTAATTAAATCATTTGGGGAAAGTTTTTCTGCAATTTTTGTAAAGCCTTTGAAGTCAGTAAACATCACAGAAACAGATTCATAAGAAATTGGTTTTGTAGAACCGGTTTCTTTTAGTTCCTGCACAATCTTTTCTGGAAGAATACGCAAAAGTAATTTTTCCGATTTTTCTTTTTCTTTTTCTGTTTCCAATCTTGCAAATTCGGCTATTCGCTGTTCCATCTCAGCTTCTTTCTTTGCTTCTTCAGCTTCTTCTAGTAAATGAGCATTGCGTATAACGCCTGCGATTTGATCTGCAAAGCGCATCATTTTATGAATGCCTGCAGGACTTATCTCAACTTGTTTACTGTGCGCTGTAAGATTGATAATTCCAATTACTTCATTTTGTAACAAGAGAGGAAACTGAAGCATTGATTTAAAAAGTCCTTTTCTTTGTATTTTAAAATCAGTTTTGTGTAATTTGTGTTCTTTTCCATCAAAATGATTGGTGATATTTCTTTTCGATAGAGTAATATCGGGACAATAAAATGGAATTCGTTCTTTGTAAGTGTGGTATAAAATTCCGAGAGATTCAGTAAGCTTCATTCTAAAGTTCAAAAAGAATTCTTTATCAAATTCAATTTGTGTTTCGAAGACAGAAAGATTTTCAGCAGAAAAAAGTTTATCTTGCTTTTTATTGACTAACAATATCCATACGATTTCGTATCCGGTTTCTTTTCTGAGGTAAGCATAAATTTCTTTTAGAATATTTGCAATATTTGAATTGGAGTTTATGATTTTAGTAAATTCATTTAGCTTTTCTAATTCCTGTTGTTGTTCTAATATTTTAATTTCTGAATTCTTTTGCAATGTAATATCTCGACAGAGACCGTCGATAGCGATTAATTTTCCTTCTTCATTGAAGATCGCTTTATTCGATTGCTGTATCCATTTTTCATTTCTAAATCTATCAATGATTTTGTATTCATACAATGGTGCAACATGTCCCTGCAATAAATCCATCCAATTATCATAAAAATACTTTGCGTAATCAGGATGGATGATGCTCATAATTAACAAAGGGTTTTCGATGAAATCTTTCTGTGAGTATCCATATATCTGCATCACAGATGGACTGACATATTCGTATTTGCCGTTAGGTAACGATAGGCGATACATCATCTCACCTAGACCATTGATCAAACTTCTATACTTTTCTTCGCTCTCGACTAATTTTTGCTCTGCAATTTTACGTGCAGTGATGTCTTCTTTAATGGCAATGAAGTTTGTGATCTTTTGATTCTTATCAAAAATGGGAGAAATGATTGAATTCTCTATAAATTCTTCTCCATTTTTCTTTTTGTTGATAAATTCTCCCGTCCAAGTCTTACCTGCACGAATCGTTTGCCAGAGTCCACCATATACCTCTTTAGAAGTTTTGCCAGATTGTAAAAGTCGCGGAGTTTTTCCAATTACCTCTTCTAGAGAATATCCAGAAAGCTCTGTAAATTTCTGATTTACATATTCAATATTTCCTTTGGTGTCAGTGATGAATATGGTAGATGGATTTTGTTCTACTGCAACAGAAAGTTTTCTAATTTCCGCTTCGGCTTTTCTGATTTCTGTCACATCCATATGCACGCCGACAAGACGCAGTACCTTTCCGGTTTGACTATCAAATTCTTTTACTGCACGAGAAAGGATAATGATTGTTTGCCCATTTTTATGAATCATTCTAAATTCAATTTCATAACGGAGATGTTTCTTATCTAAAAATTCTTTGATATACGTTTTTACTCTTTCTAAATCATCTTGGTGAATTAATTTTTCCCAAGTAGAAAAATTACTTTCTAATTCAGTTTCTGCATATCCCAGCATAGACATCCATGCTGGCGAATAATAGACAGTATCCGTTTCTAAATTCCAATCCCATAGTCCATCTGAAGTAGCTAAGAGTGCAAGGGATAATCGTTCTTCGCTCTCGATTAGTTTTAACTCTATATTTTTACGTGATGTAATGTCTTCGACAAATCCTTCATAATAGCATGGTTTATTTTCCTTATCAAATACAATTCGCAAATGCAGCATTCCATACCAGGAACTTCCATCTTTTCGGCGATAATGATTTTCGATACTAATAGACCCGCCTGTATTCAATGCTTCGGTAAGAAGGGCGTCTCGCTTGGATGGTTCAGCGTAGACTTGTTTAGAAATGCTAGTTATACCATTCATTGCTTCTTCGGGTGAATCATAACCCAGCATTTTTGCCAATGTAAGATTTAATTCTATATATCTATCTTCAAAACTGGAATGAAAGGTTCCAAGATTGGAATGAAGAAATAGACTATGATATTTTTCTTCACTCAATCGCAAATTTTCTGTTCGTTCTTTTATTATCTGCTCTAGATTTTCATTGATATGTCTTAATTCATTTGATTGAGCCAAGGCTAATTTGTAAACTTCCGAATGCTGCCAAGCAACGATAAAGAAAAATACAATTACAACTAAAAACATAAGATAAGGTGTTAGTAGTGCATAGGGCTTCGATTGCAATACAACAAAATAATATAAATCATGTGCACCAGAAGGAATAGTAAGCAAATACAACATGCTAAGAATAATTGCATACTTCGTTCTATTTTGGTAAGCAAAAAGAAAACAAATCATTATGGCAAAAGCACCTGTAGCAAGAGCAAGTAAGGAAGTATATTTAATATAAAATTCGATTACTCCCTGAACTGTATCGGGAAGCCAACCTAATACAAAGAAAGGCAAATAGATAGTTGCCAGTGCAAGATTAATTCTATTTTTATACTCTTTAAAAACCTTTGTGAATTCTAAAATATAAATTGGTGTTAGAAAAATCCAGAAGGCTAAACCAAAACGAGAAAGTTTTTCTAAAAGCAATGCATCGCAAAAACTAAATGATATAATATTATTGAGATAGCTCAAAGGAAAAGTGAGGCATATGAGAGAAAAGTGAATGTAGTAGGTTGTATTTTCTGATTTTCTCTTAAAGGAAAAAATTAGGAAATATAGAAAAATAACAAATGATACCAATGCCATTGCGCGGATAAAGTCAACGCTAAATAGATTTCTCCAAAATACATAAGTCTCCCCAGTCTGACGGTTCGAAATAAAAAAACCATTCGCTGAATTCTTTTCTTCGAATTTTGGAAGTAGTTCTATCGCTAACGAATTATTCTTTTGATTTGTATACAGAATATCCGGTGAAAGCAGAATGCTTATCGAATCATGACTACGACTAGTGTATCCTTTTTTTATATCACCTCTTTGTCCAATTAGTTTTCCATTTAGATAAATATTACAGGCATAGAATATGGGGGGAATAACGATTACCCACTCTTCTTGTTCAATGCTAGAATCAATGGAAAATTCAGAGCGCAAAGTCAGCATTCTATTTTCTGAGGGTAATGCGGCTAGTGTTTGTTTGCCTGTATATTCTGTGAATCCAAGATTATCTACATCACCAGTAATATATTTACCGGTTTCGTGTTCACTTTCTAGTATTTTAAATTGTAGATAGTTTTCTGCATTCGCATTCTTTATTTCTGTCTGTGAGAAAGCTGAATTTGTAAACAGGAATTGCAATAATAGGAATAAATGTATTAGTTTCCGTTTCATACTAAGCTTCCATGGATAGTATTTAGACTTATTTCATAAAGCAATCACTTATTTGGCTTGCGCCTCACTGATTTTAATTAAAATCCTATAATTAACTCATGAGCATTCAAGAATTATAAAGATTTTACCTCGTTTTTTATTGGGGCCATTGCCATAGATAAATCAAGTATTTACCCTTGGCAATGGAAAAGCTAGTAGTCTATTTTTTCTTATGAGAGCAAGTAGCGGGTAATTCATATTTAACCCAACCTAAACCGTCTGCTTTGTTGTTTACTGTCCATGATTCTACTAATACTTGATCTTTTGCGTTTAGAGTAAAAGCATAAGGAACCTTTCCCGCTTCAAATGCTCCTTTGCTTACTGGATAGCAATTGGAAGGACAGGTATTTCCTTTTACATATAGAGTATGAAGACAAGCTTGCCCATCATCAACAGAAAGATATAACCAGTATAGACGATCCGCAATCTTTGCAGTGTTAGTTAATGCCGCCCAATTTCCATTTATATCCGTTCCTTTGGTATCAGGTGTCGGTCCTGCATAAAGAGCCAAAGGCAGTATCATAGCTAGGATTATAAAACCAATTTTGTTTTTAAGATTTTTCATGAGATTTCCTTTTCATTGTTATGAATAGTAAATGCATTTTTTTAAACTCAGGTCAATCAAATTATTTTAAATCTGATTCAGTTTAAATCTCAAATCCTTTATCTTTTGATTTTCAGAATCTAATGCACTTGCATTGTCTAGTATCTTTTTTGCGCGTCCAAATGCTTTTAAGTCAAAATAAATCTCTGCAAGTAAAATTAGGTTTTGTAGATTTCTAGGCTCTCTTAGTTTTAAACGCTCTGCGTAATCGGCTGCGAGGTCTAATCTGTTTGAGAGTTTATAGCTGTTAGCCGTTTGGAGTAGGACAGAGTTATCCTCTGGAAATAAATCTAGATATTCCGCCATTAAGTCGGCTGCTTTATTATACATTTCTCTTTGGAAAGGGATATGAGCTCTGATTTTGTAAATGGATTTACTTGCTTTTCCTGCTTTTACTAGTTCTTCAATGATTGCTTCGGCTTCTACGTATTTGCCGCTCTTGTAGAGTTCTTCTGCCTTTACTTCTTCTTCTGTGTATTCTACAAATAGATATGGATTTTTGTATTCAATGCGAAGAAGACTATAATCATCTATCAGTTCTCCTTTCTTTTGTGTGATTGCAAATATCTTTTCTAGATCTGCTCCTGCGCTTTCTACTGTTTCAAGAAATAGATTTTCGTCTTCATTGATAACTCTTCCACCTTTTTCATCTAGACCGAGTTTAATATCATCTCTTCCGTCAGAGCCTAGTATGATAACATCTGAGTCTTCTAACTTAAATGTATTTACTTGAAAGTCGCCCGAATGCTCTGCCGTCATGATTCCAATTTTTCGTAAATTGAGTTCTTTCTCTATGAAAGAAGCTTTGTTGTCACGATAGAGAACGCAAAATGGGTGTTCTGCGTTGATATAATATAAAAATCCTTTTTCGTTATCTATTAGCCCCATTACCACAGAAATCATCATAGAGCCATCGAATGATTCGAATACACTTTGCAGTTCCTGGAATGCAACTTTGAGCCATCTTTCTGGAAATACAGTTTCTTTGGTTGAGAATAATCTTGCTCTAGAGAGAATTGATTTGAACACAACGCCTAATACGAGTGCACCACCGGCACCTTGAATTGATTTTCCCATTGCATCCCCATTTACGAATGCAGTGTATTTCTTCCCTTTTAAATAAATACTTTCTGAAATACAAATGTCTCCACCGATTTCATGAATTCTACTTTTGAATTCGAATTTCTTTTTCTGGTGAATTAGAATTTTGAGATCTAGTCTCTCATCGCTTGCTCTGTTAGAAGCGAGTGGATTGATAATCAGAGTAGTCAAGAAATAATCTCCGTCTTGTTGCTCCTTGAGTAGTTTGACTTGGGTGAGAGTTTCTTGTAATTCACGAGTTCTTTGTTCCACTTTATCTTCTAATGTCTTATTTAGATTTTCCACTGTCTCATGTAGATTGAGAAATCGATTGGCTAGAATTCCTACAATGCCTACTATAAAAGAAAAAAATCCGAATCGTGTTAAAATTAAACCCGTCTTAAAAAAGATAGAATCTAAAACATCAAAGATGGCAGCACTTATCATAATAAAGAGACCAACCATCAATCGCTTTGCTGAGTCTGATTTTTTCTTAATAGCAACTCGGAACACGTAGATCAAAAACAGGGCAGACACTAAAGCACTGATTTGCCAAGCTCTTAGTATATAGACGATTTGAGTCTGGGGGATAAATGGTGTTAGGCAGAATAAGATTGCGCTATATACGATGTATCCTTTAAAATACCTACCGATTCTTTCAAAGAAAAGTAATTCTAGAAAGATTCCAAGGGAAAGCGGAATAAAATATACAGACATGAGTTCAATTCTATATCCAATGGTTGAATCTAATCCGTATTCGAAGAAAAGTCCCGTTCTTCCTACTAAGTAAATAAATGCACTCAGTGACAGAACAGAAAATGCTAAGTTGTATTTTTCATGTCTTCTCTTGAGGTATAGAAATAAGTGATACGCCCCAAAAAATAAATAGAGGAAAATCAGTATTATCCCAGTTCTATCTCTGCTTTCTATTACAATTTTATCATATTCATCTAGATAATAGCCATTTGCACGAAAGAGTCCTGTTAAGTTAAACTTTGGATTGCCTTGTATATGAAAAACTAAGACGTTCTTGCCTTCTTTAAAATAAGAAAAGTTAAGTGGATACTTGAGATGATTTCCATAGCGGCTAAGAATGACTTTCCCGTTTTCTACTTTTCCTTCTTTGCCGACGAGTCGCCCGTTTAAATAAATGGAATACGCATCTCCAATTGCATCTAGATAAAGTCCTGAGATTACTTCTTCTTTGCGATAATCTTCTGTAATATTGAATTCCAATCTCATTGTGAAATCCATGCTTTGTGTTTGTGGATAAATACTTTGCACTGCGACTGGAAATTTCAATATTGGTTTCCAATTTTCTTTTTTTAATTCTGGCTTAAGATATTCTTCTGAAAAAGAATCTGTAATCTCCCAGGAACGGGTGTTACAGGTATTGGAACTATCGCATATTTTTACTAAATCAATTCTCTCTAGGGAAAGAAGAGGAGATACGGTTAATAAGAATGCGAATATTATAAAATGCAATACGAATTGTAAAAGGTTTTGTTTCATGGAAGTCAATTTATTTCATTTTTATCATACTTGAAATTTTTGGTCAACAATGAACTATCAAACTATTGAATGCGAAAGAATTTTTGTTTAATGGATTACAAAAATCAAAAAAACACTTCCGTTATGTAAACTACTTCACTATTGCTTTTGCCCAGATTTTTCCTTTGTGTATTTCTACAAACTCTTTGCAAAGAAGGAGACCGAGTCCTGTGCTCGTCTCTCTTTCTGTTCCGGGGCGTGCTATTTTTTGATCTATTTTAAATAGACCTTCTAGTATTTTTTCATTCATTCCAATTCCTGTATCTTGGACTTGGATAAGAATTTCTGTCTCATTCTCTTTTGCGGATACGGTTATTTTACCTCCTCTCTTGGTGAATTTGATTGAGTTAGTAATTAAATTTCTAAAGATTGTATCAAGCATAGAAGAGTCAGCAAACGCCTCTAAGTGTTTGGGAATGCTCTCGATGATATCAATCTCTTTTTGTTTCGCAGTCTCACTTAGAACATTTATACTCTGAATTGCAGTAGAAGATAAATTGTGAATGACCGGACTAAATTCAATTGCCCCTCTTTGTATTCTTGCCCATGTTAAGAGGTTTTCCAGTAGTCTATACACGTTATTAGCCGAAGTATTGAGCATACTACCGATATTGCGCATCTCTTCGAGATTAATATCAGGCTCTTGCATCATTGCCGTTAAACCTAAGAATCCGATGAATGGTCCTTTTAAATCGTGCGCAATGATCGAAAAGAATTTATCTTTCGATGCATTTGCATCCAGCAATTCTTTGTTTTGCTGTTTAATTTTCTCATCCATTCGCAGGCGTTCTGTGACATCTCTATTACTAGCTCTACGACCAATGTATTTTTTATTCTGATTGTATACTGGTCTGCATATATGATTTATATAAAGAATAGAAGAATCCTTTTTAATAATCCTAAAATCAAATGTTTCAATTTCATTTCGACCTGCAAGCGTATGAAACTTTCTCAAATGATTTTCCATCAAGGTAAAGTCTTCTGGATGTATGATTGTATTTAATAGGGTAGTGTCATTTAAAAAATCTTCAGGCAAATATCCTGTTATTCTCTCGCAAGATGGACTTATATAAACAATTTCATCCTTCTCATTGATCCAATATTCCCAATCATAGGTAAAATCAGCAACGGTGCGAAATTTCAATTCACTCTCTAAAATTGTATTTTCCAATTGCTTTCTTTCTGTTATATCTTCCGTTATCCAGATACTTCCTTCATCTAGATTGTTTGGATTGATTGCTTGTCCCACTAAAGAGCACCAAAATTCTTCCCCGGTTTTCTTTTTTTGTTTCATCTCAAATGAATAAAGTTTTCCTTGGGCTAAAGCAGAATAAGCCTCTACTCCGAATCTGGTATAGTCATCTTCATTCAAATAAAATTTTAAAGTGCTTTCGCCGGTTATCTCTTCTAATGAATATCCATATATCTTTTCTGCTTTTTGATTTGCCCAGATAACAATTCTATTCTTTAAAAAGAAAACTCCGCTTCCCATATTATTTAGAATGGTTTGCCTTTCTGTAGAAAGTAGTTTAGTTTCTTGCTCATTTTTTTTGAGATCGGTAATGTCTACAAAGGATATTACTACTCCATAATTGTGTAAATTGAGCGGAGTTGCATTTACAATTATCCAGGAGATGGTTCCATCTGGTCTTTGCACTCCCATCTCTGCGTCCACGATAGATCGTTTTTCTTTCATGGCTCTAACACTTGCATATTCTTCGGGAGGCATGATGGATAAATCGGAACGAAGAATTTTCCATTCGTATCCAGCATAATTTCTAGCAAGATGCTCTGCTTTCGTAATTCCTAAGATTCGCTCGGAAGCTTTGTTGCAATCAATGATATTGCCCATTTCATCCGTGATCGAAATACCAACGTTTAGAATATCGAAGATAGCTTTTAGTTTTTTTTCACTTTCAAATAAATCACTTTCTAATTGCATACGCTCTGTGATATCTTGAATGATAGAAAACAGAATTTTCTTTTTTTGAACTTCAATGGGTGAGGAGTGAACTTCTACTATGCGCTCTTCGCCAGTAGATAATTTATGTGGAAATATGAAATAATTTCTCTTTTCCTCAATTGCTTTTTGTCTTTCTAGTGCTACTCTTTCAGGAGGCAATGCATTGATTTCTGTTATATACATGCCGCATAACTGTGATTTGCTGTAGGCGTAGAAATTACACGCAGAATCATTTGCATCAATGATTAAACCTGTTGCCGGTTCGACAAGGAGCATAATCGCATTATGCTTCTCGAACATAGATTTAAAACGAGATTCACTTTCTTGTAATGCTAGTTCAATTTGTTTTCGGGATGTAATATCTACATGAGTTCCGACTACTCGAAGTGGTTTTCCTTCTTCATCCCACTCGACTACTTTACCTCGATCTAATACCCATTTGTAAGTTCCATCTTTACATAAAACGCGGTGTTCATTTTTATAGATAGGAGTTTCTTTGTTGAAATGTTTCTCTAAATCTTCATGGCATTGTTTTTTGTCTTCCGGATAAATGCGCTTATCCCATTCTTCAAGAGTATTTCCAATCTCATGCTCTTCATATCCGAGCATGGATTTCCATTTTTTAGAGAAGAAGACTATATTTGTTTTAGCATTCCAATCCCATACACCATCATCCGCACCTTCTATTGCAAACTGCCATCTATCCGAAATTTCTTTTAAATCTTTTTGGGATTCTTCTAATTCTAGAATTTTTGTTTGTAACTGAGAATTGACTATTCGAAACTCTTCTAGCTCTTTCAGAAGTTCTTCATTAGTCTTTTTCATAATAACATCTTATTACGCACAGTGAATTTTTCAATCTCAATAAGAATCGCTTGTTGTCACGACTATTTAGAGTAAGCCTTGCCTTTCTCCGATTTCAGAAAGTAACCCTATCAAAATTTTTTAAGAGTAAGACTGCTTCCTTTTTCCAATCTTCTCCGCCTTGTTTACGTGCCATGTATACCATGACGTGCTCTGCTTTGATTCCGGTTCTTCTTTGTTTTCCAAGTCCCTGAACACAGGAAGGACAATTTGTTAGAATCACATTATTGGTATTATCCGTATCTAACGCATTTTTCAAAGCTTCTGTTTTTCTCTTTCGCATATTGGAAGAAATTTCAGGTCTACTGAGTGCAAGTGTTCCGGCTTCCGAGCAGCAATGAGGAACAAGAGTTGCTTCACATCCGATTTTTTCTTTTATTGTTTCAATTCCTTTGTTCTCTAAAGAATCATGGCAGGGACGATGGTATAAAACTTTTTCGCCAGTATTGACTGCGACATCCACTACATTCAAAATATCATTTACTTTAGTCTCAAAGATTTCTCCAACACCCATATGCTCTAAGGCTTCTTTGCATGTGCCGCAAGTTACACTCACTGCATTGAAGTTTAAGTATTTAAACATTTCTTTTATCTGATTGAAGATAATTAGATTTCGTAAAACTATTTTAGAATGCTCTTCTTCTTTTCCATTCACACTAAATGGAAATCCACAACATAGATAAGGCGGAGGTATAATAACTCTAGCCTTCGATTTTAATAATAAGTAAAGTCCTGCTAAGGATATATCCGAGAACATTCTTTCTGAGCCACAGCCTGGAAAATAGAAGATTGTTTTTTCAGGTGCATCACTTCCTTCAAACATCAATATTTGATTTGAATTGCATTCAGGTAAATAATCATGCAGGATTTTGAAAGATGATTTCATCATTGGCACTTGCAACATTCTCATCGCATAGGTTTTGGAAATTGGTTTTATGGATTGAAACGGAGAAGCTAGATAGGAGGATATGCTTTGTAATCTGCCACCCACTGCAAGAACGGTAGAGTGAATCAAACGGTTGTAGGCAGGTGAAGTAGAAGATAGATAGTCGAGGGTAAGCTCAGTAACCGCAGAACTACGTTTGATACCTTTTTGAACGAGTAGATTCCTTTCTAAGATAGATATTTCTCCTGTGTCAATTTTTACAGGGCAAGGGATTTTACATTTATGACAGATCGTGCAGTTATCCGCTATTTCTTCTAAATGACGTAGCAATTCAAAGGAAATATTTCTGTATCGTTGGACTTCAAACAATACCGCTTCAATCAAAGAGCCTATCGCTAGGTTTTTATTTCTTGGGTGGAAAAACATATTTTGCGCTGGATGAAATACGCAACAATCTGCTTTGCACTTTCCGCATCGAACACAGTTGGCAATTTTTGTAGCGAGTGTTTCTAGGTTTCCGTATTTTAAAATTCTTGCTTCTAATTCTAATAAGTTGAAAGAAGGAGTGAATACTTTGTTGATGATGGATTTGTTGACTAACTTTTCTGGGTTCATCATTCCTTTCGGATCTATCTCGGCGCGGTATTTTTTTAATTCTTCAATGGTTGAGTCTTCTAAGTATTTAATTTTTGTAATGCCTATTCCGTGTTCGCCGCTGACAACACCTTTTAGCTCGACTGTTTTTTCCATTACTTCATCAACTAAATGTTCCGCTCGTTTCATCATCTCTAAGTCATTTGAAAAGACGGGAATATTTACATGGATGTTTCCATCACCTGCATGCATATGTGTTGCGATGATTAATACAGTGTTGATTGTATTTGTGAAGGTAGTCTGAAATTTTTCTATCCAGGATTCGTAACCTCTGAGTATTACTTTTAATTCCGTTCTAAATTCTAACATAGCTGATCTGCTTTGAATTTCATTTTTATCTAGATGCAGAATTTTTTCTTTTGCTTCCTTGGTAATTTTCAGGAGTGCATCAATCTTATCGTGAATCTCAGTCTGTTTAATTGAATGCTGGATATGATGCAATTGTCCTTCGAATGTATTTAGAAATTTATTTTGAATAAATCTTTCTTCTCGAACATTGATTTCATCTACCCAATTACAAAATTCTGAAATAGAGGCTAATGGCAACACTATGTCTTCATTTAGCTTGAATGCATTGGTTCTTTTGGCAATTGCTCCTAAATGCTTTCTATCATTCCAAAACAAATTCCCTTCCCGCTTATCTTTTGCGGTATGAATTTTGGTATTGTCGTTTTGGTGGATAATGCTAATTAGCTTATCAACTCCTGCGATCAAATCCTCTTCCTTATTCGCCGCCATATCAATTAATAGAACTGCTTTAGGTGTTTGGTTTACGTCTGATTTGACCCTGTAATTAATTGCTTTAATGTATTCTTGGTCAAAATGTTCTAGTGCAAGCAAGGAAGCTTTACTTTCTAATGAAAAGGAATTAGATATTTCAACAATGATTCTACCTGCTTCGTTGAAGTTTTCTCCAAAGAATTCGATACAAAATGTTTTTTCAAAAATATAAGTAGGGTATAATATGAATTCTGCGCTCAGGATGACTCCATCGGTTCCTTCCTTTTGTAGTCCCGGAACTCCTCCGAGCACTTTATTTGTAATGTCTTTCCATAGTCCTGGCTTTCTTAACTCATCCCCGCGCAGGCTTATTTCTTTTTGGTTGCCTTTGTTTTTATTGGTTACGCGAAATAATACAGTATCCTCATGCATAATTTTTCTGTATTGATGATTGGTTCTTTCTATCGATAGTGTATCGCCCTGTGGAGATACAAATTCATAGGATAAAATATTGTCTATCGTAGTTCCCCATTTAACAGCGTGTTTGCCTCCAGCGTTTTCTGCGATGTTGCCGCCAATGGTGGATGCCCATGCACTCGTAGGATCGGTTGCAAATACATAACCGGAATTATGCATGGCTTTGATAGCGTCTTCTGTGATTACTCCCGCTTCTACTTTTACTGACTTACAATGAATATCGTTTCCTGAATTTGTTTTTAGAACTTTATCTGCAATAGGAAATATTTTGTTTAATTTTTCTGTGTTGAGGATAATGCAATTAGCCGCTAAAGGAACGGCACCACCTGTGAGTCCAGTAAGACCGCCACAGATGATTACTTTGTAACCAATCTTATCAATTGCTTTTAGGATTGCAGGGATTTGAAGAGTTGAATATGGGCGGATAACGGCAAACGGAAGATGGAGTCTCCAATCGGTTGCATCGGTCGCGTGACTAATAATAGTAAACGGATCAAAGAAGATATTTTCTTTTCCGCAAATTCCACCTAGCTCTTTTGAAATTTTTTCCTGTTTTGAAATGGTTTCATTGATATCCGACTTTAGCTCGTTGATTTTACTTTCTACTTCTTGGATTACATGTAGGACATCTTTGTTTTCATTGGATTGTTTTTTTACAATCGCGAAGTCATGATCGATTTGAGTAAAGAAATTTTTCTTCATCCGAAAGGATTCTACTAGATGGTGCTTTAGATAAGGGTTTCTGAAGTGGATGAATAGTTCTCCTATTATCCGCATTAACAAACGTGCAGAGCGCCCGGTGACTCTTTCTCTGCGTAGCTTTTCGAGAACATTCCACATTTCTTCTGAAAACAAAATCTCGATAATTTTTTTATCATCGGCGGAAGTATAATTGTATGGGATTTCTCTATAGGATTCAAATTTCATTTTTTTATTCCTCAATTATATAAACCTATAGAATTGATTATTTGTCAATGAATGAATTGGAGGATTGTTCGCTATATTGGATGATTTAAATCTAATAATCTTCTAGAGTTTGAATCGATATTGTTTTAACTGTTTGTAAACTATACCCCATCTAGCAGTTCCCCTTGCAGTTCAAGTAGCAGTCCATGTAGGGGTTTTGACAATTGGTGAGTAAGATTAAACTGCAACATGAACTGCAAGGAGAACTGCAACAAGGTGTATCGTTAACCTATATTTAATATTTCAATGAGTAGACTTAAACCGAAAAGCATTTGACAGGCTTAGATGGACGAACAGCATGAGCCGAGTATCCTAAAAGGAAAAGACAACTTAGAAATGCTTTTTTTTAGACCCAATGAAACATATAAAAATGAAATCACTCTTACAAAAGAAGAGATTGAGCATCTTCGTAGTCTACGTATGAATGATATAGAGAAAGAAATTGAAGTAAGAGATGGACTTGGAAATTCTTATATTTTCCAAGTAGGGGCTAAGAGCAAATCTGGCAAATTACTTGAAAAGCGAACGACTGTTTTGTCCGAGCGCAAAATAGGAGTTGCCTCTGCAATTCCAAAAGCACAACGGCTAGATTTTCTATTACAAAAAAGCACTGAGATTGGAATTACTGATTTTTATTTTATTAATTTCTTTCAATCTGAAAGGCGCGATTTGAATACTGAGCGGTGTAATAAGATTATCCTCGAAGCCTGCTCTCAATCCAAACGTCATTCCATTCCAAGTATCAAGCTTTACAATTCATTGGAAAATTTCTTAAAAGAGCATGAGAATGTTCTACTTCTAAATCCTGATGCCTTACAGCCATTATCCGAGAATGCGAATTGGAATTTAATTCCAGTCATCGGTCCGGAAGGCGGATTTAGAAAAGAAGAATTAGAAATGCTCGAAAATGCAAAAGCAAAATCCTATTCTCTCGGCACAAATATCTTACGAATCGAAACCGCCCATATATTCATGACAAGTCTATTGAGTTTCCAAACACTGGGATAAGAATTTGCCACGGAGGCACAGAGACACGGAGGAATTTAAAGAGAGTTGGGGTAATAAAATAATGCTTATTTTTCTATTTCAAGTTCTTTTTACGCAAAACCTGAATAAAAGCACTCTTTGAATTGACGCGCATAAATAGAACTAGCGCAATCCCAAATCCCTCTGTGACTCAGTGTCTCTGTGGCAAAAAGAACTTTTCGCAAGTCAAGTTATCATTGACTAAATAGTGCTTTAAAATAATTTCTGAGTAGGGTGTTAACCCTGAACTTTTAATTGGAGAAAATTATGAAACGCATACTATTGATTTTGTGCATACTATTTAGTTTTGTTTTTTTGTCAGATTGCAAAGACAAAAAGAAAGAAAACAAAAGCTTGCAGGCTGGAATTGTTACCTTTAGCAAAGGGGACGTTAAGTTATTATCTAAAGATGGAAAAGAAAAAAAAATCCAGAAGGATATGTTCTTCTTTAAAGATGATATTATTGTGACAGGTAAAGACGGAATCGTTGATATTCAATTAGCCGATGGAGTGGTCATTCGAATTAAACAAAATTCAAAACTAAAATTACAGGACATTATAGTAGGGGATAATGGCAACACAATCAATGCAAAGCTTGCACTAGAAGCAGGAAAAGTATTTGCTAAGACAGATAAAAAATTAGGAGCCGACAGTTCTTTTAAAATATCGACACCTACATTTACAGCTGGAATTCGTGGAACTGAATTTATAGTAGAAGATTCCGAAGGCAAAGATCAAACCCTTGTATCCGATGGCTCCGTCGCTGTAGATACGCTCGATGAAAGTGGAAATCCTTCTGGAAAAGAATCAGTGATCGAAAAAGGAAAAAAAGGTGTAGTTGAAAAGGACTCCATTAAGAGTCAAGATTTGTCACCAGAAGAATTAGCTGAACTAAAGGAAGATTCCCAAACGATTTCTTCTATCACGGAAGATGCCAAGAAGAGAATGGAAGAGATTATCCGCGGAGTAGACGATCAAAAACAAATCAATCGTGATACTCTCGAAGAGCAAATGCAAAAGAATTCCACTGAACTCAATGATTTAAAAGACAAAAATCAACAACTCCTAGATGAACAAAAACAAAAAAACAAAGATCTCATCAATGAAACAACAGGCAAGACAAACGAACAAAAGAGCGAGATCAAAGATAAAACAAAAGCACAAACCGATGAAGTAAAAGGCAAAGGCAATAGCGAACTCGAAGAGATGAAGAACAAAAATAAAATCGACAAGAGTCAGTTTGGTCCAAAATAAATGAAACTAAATAAAAACATTCTAACAACAATCCTTCTCGGAGGATTGTTGATCGGCTTATCGTTATTATCCCAGGAAGAAGTAGGAAATCGTTTTCTCCTTCCCGAAGATTTTAAAGTATACGCAGGAAATCACGGAGTAGTCAATCATCCCGTGCAGGGGCTAACAGAAAAAACCCTCACAACACGAAATCTATTCCAAAAAACTCCCGGTTGTTATATCGCCTGTTATTCCCGCGATTCAGAAAAGGGAATTTATTCTGTTGGAGATGGAATCTTCGTCATGGGACAAATTCGAGTAAAAGGTAAATACGACGAGCGAGTTTGCAAACCCGATCAATTTGAAAACAAAGACATCAGCGCCGAACAAAAATTCAAAGATCTATGTAATAAGCATATTCCCAATTGTGTTAAGAATTGCTGGGCAGGCGGTGATACCGGTGGTTGGTTCGGGATTCAGTGATACGGGTAATTGGATTTATTCGTTGAATTAGAACTTTCAGGTGTTGAGGGCACTTCGATAGAAAAATTTTGTATCGAAGTGCCGACTGCTTATTCTACCTCAATCGTAACAATAACTTGCTTCTCTGGTGGAGTGTCTTTGTCGAATGGTTGCTTGTATTCAAATTCGACTTTGCCTTCTCCTTTTTCTAGAGCGCGGATATAGAAGATTTGGTATTCCTGGATACTGACTTCTTTATCATCTGTCTTCTTTGGTTGAATGACTCTTGGTTTGAACGGCTGTTTTAGATTATCCGCTAGCTTGCGTAACTTCCAGCTATAACCGGTAGCCATTTTTACGGGAAGCTTGATTCCTTCTAGCTTCCCTTTTTTTACTTTTATAGTGATTGCATCTGTGTCTTCTTCGATTGTAGTGATATGATTTACTTTTTTTACAATCCTTTTCTTGGATGTCGCAAAAGCAGAGTTAGTCGCTACAATCAAAGAAAGGATTAAGACTACTTTTAAGATTTTGTTCATTGTGTTTGCCTTATTATTTTTCACTGCGGGCAACTACCCACATAGTTCCGTAACCAATATTGGCTGATTTATAATCAATCCACATATAACCTTTGATGCCCCATCTATCACTCCATGAATTTTTAATTAGATAGGCATTGAGTTTATCATCCCAACCTACGATTGTGATTGCGTGGTTCACATCATTTGAGCTAGAAGTCTTTACTTTCTCATTAAACACTCCACCTGCATAAGCTTGAAAATGAGGTGTAACATAGACTGCACTGGCTAACGGTCCGTATTTGCAGAGGGCTTGTTTTACTTCTTTGACAGTTGGGGTTCTATTGCCATTAGCCACATATCCCCAGGCTACTGTTTGGTAGTTAGTCGTTTTGTAAGGCTTACACTGCATATCCTTTCCTTTATAAGGCTCTGCACTTTCATCTACTCCACTTTTAGAGCCTGTAGCAGTTGCTGATTTCATAAGCATGAATTCAAATGCATTACCAGGCCAGCCACCATCTGCACAACTACCTGCACGGGAGCAATTCACTAGTTGCTGCTCGGACATGTCAATGGTCTTATTATTTTGAATTAAATAGCTAGACTCGAAGGCTGCCGTAGTGGTAAATGCCCAACAGCTTCCGCAGGAGCCTTGTTGTCTAACGGGCGTTACCTTCCCTTCTGCTCTCCAGTCCCAAGCGGCTAATTCTACTTTACACTTAGCTTCGTTTTTCTTTGGTGGAGGAGGTGGTTCAATATAGCCTTGGTCTTCGGTTTGTTGGTAGGGATCATCTTGGCTATAATCTTCCATGTCTGCGTATTCATCTGGAAGTGGATCATTCTCATCAAAAATGATTTCTTCCATTTCCTCAAAATCATCAGTTGTGAATTTTACTTTCTTCTTTTGTTTTTTTCTTTTGCCTTCCATCTTTAAGCGCTTCTGTGCTTCTTTGTTTACTTTTGCGTAATCAATCGAGCGTGGAGCTTTGGTAGATGCAATCTGTGAGATTTCATATTTCATAGCTTCTGTAATGGCTACCTTGAAACTATAATTATTTGCTTTTATATCTTCTTGGAGTTTGTTTAGTTTTTCTTTGAGATCAGAAAGTTCTTTATTATTCTTATCTTTCTGTTTTTGTAAAATATCTTTGGCTGATTCTTGCGAATGCACATACAGAGTAGAAAACAAAAAGGAACAAAGGGAAACTAATAATAGGATTTTTCTAGGGGGAATTTTATTCATTTTCATGGAGAGAGATTGTTACCTTTTTTTTAAAACAGTCAAGTAGAAAATTCCCGAACTCTTCTGGGCGAAGGATAATCAGTTCTTTTTTTATTAGTTTACATTTATGAAATTAAAAATTTCCATGATGTATGAGTTTTCAAATAGAAACATTTCCTGTTTATCCTTTGGGCTGTAATTGTTCGATTGTGTCTTGTGATAAGACAAAGGAAGCGATTGTGATTGACCCGGGTGGAAGCGAGGACCAGATTTTTAAATATTTAAAATCAAAAGACTTGAAAGTTACTCAGATCATTCACACACACGCGCATTTTGATCATTGCTTGGGAACTAAGACGGTTGCAGATGCATATGAAGGTTGTAAGATCGGACTTCATAAAGATGATTTAAAGCTTTACCAGAATATTCCTATGCAATGCGAAATGTTTGGCGTAGATTTTAAAGGCGACATAAGAGACCTAGATTATTTTTTAGAGGACAACCAAATTCTTTCTGTTGGAAATGCGACCAATATGGAAGTTCTACACACCCCCGGTCATAGTCCTGGTTCGGTCTGTTTTGTTTTACGCGGCTCTGACAAGCATATTGTTTTTTCGGGAGATACTCTTTTTTCTGGAAGCATTGGGCGCACAGATCTATGGGGTGGAGATTATGAGACAATAATTAAGTCAATTCAGACTAGATTATTGACATTGGAAGATGAAACGCTTGTCATACCAGGTCATGGTGAGTCAAGTGTCATATATAGGGAAAAAATGTATAACCCTTATCTAAATTGAGGGAATAGGTTATTTTTGATGTTACAAATTCCGACAATTGTAGGAGAAAGTTTATGATGATTATTCGGCTAATTGCATACCTCTTGCTACTTATATTTTTTTGCGGCAGTCTTGCTGTTTCCGCAGTATCTTGGTCATTTTATGAGTCTGTTTACTCTTCTCTTAATCTTCTCAAATACACTTCGGACAACAAAGCCCGCGATATTCTCGCTACGGTTGCTCGTGTAGCAGAGACTAAAATGAATTCAGAAGGCTATTCAGAAATGAATGACTTCTTCGTTCGTATGATTAAACAATCCGAGAAAGATTTGGATAAGTTTACTATCAAAGAAGTTTTTTTAATTTCACCAGAGGGCGTTGTTCTCGCTCATAGCAATCCATCGGAAGCGACTGGAGAGATTACTTCTCGCACTCCATCAGCCAAATACAATAAGCCTTACTATATGCGTGCCCTTCGAATGAGAAAGGGACAACTCCCAACTCCGCAAACATTTGGTCAAGAATACAAAGGCGAAGAAAGTTTTTATGGTCGCCTTGTTATGCGGTTATTCCCAGAACTAAAATACCAGACAGTTCTGTTATCCGCTCCTATCTATCATATGGAAAAATTGGAAACGGTTGGGTCGATTCATCTCATTTACAACAGAGGCAATGTTTTATTCTTTATGGAAAGTCAAAAGGAAATCTTTTTCTGGATGCTTTTCAACTACATTGGAATTTCTATCCTAGTTAGTATTGCTTTATGGTCTGCTTATACAATGTTTTTATTTGGAAGCTACAAACAAGGTGGGCGCAATACGGCGAATATCCCTGAGCCTGAACTTCCGAAGACTCTCGCTAAGATTGAAACCATTTTCGAAAAACAAGAAGAAACGATTAAACGTTATTTAACTCCGATCCCTCTAAAGCTAGATAGCACTCTTTTAAATGTAGAGAGCATAACATCTGTTAAACAACCGCCCGTTCATCCAGAAAATGAAACGACTGCTAAGATGCCCAAGTTAGAAAATACGCAGATAAACGGAAGTAATGGGAATGGAAAGCAACCGGCTAATAACAATAAGCCTGCGAATCCAACGGAAGCTCTTGATGCAATATACCTTGACTAATGCTAGATGTATCAATTAACCAAAATCATTTAAGCGAAACACAAGTTGTATTCGTAAATCTAAAAGGAGCGTTGGATTCCGAAAAAGCAATTGATTATTATGATTTCATCAACGCAGAACTCATTAAAGGGTTTCGCAAATTTATAGTAGATTGTTCTAATTTAGACTATATTTCATCAGCTGGAATTTCTATTATGATACGCCTCCAGCATAAACTTGCAGAAAAGAAATCAATTCTGGCTTACTTTGCTTTTAACAAAGAAATTTCTCTTGTATTAGATTTTTTTGGACTCAAGAAGGAATTTCCCATTGCGGATACTTCTGTTAACGCGCTAAAATTGCTCAATCCCGGTCAAGATGAATTCTCGGAAGAAGAAATCATCTATTCTGTTCACTCCGATGCTATTGATGAAAAAGAAGCGCCTAATCTAGATAAGTCTCCTGCAATGGATACAAAAGAGCAGGAACCAATTCAAGTTCAGGTTTCAGAAGCAAGAATAGCTTCTCTTTTAGAGCCAGAAATTGCTAAGAAAATTATTTCAAATCGCCTTACTATCACAGAGGATTATCCTGTAGTAGAGGATGAACCTGTTCCTACATCTTCTATTGAGCCAGTGCAGGCTGAGCCAATCCTAGAATCGATCACTCCTAAGTATTCGGAACTCAAAATTAAACTTCCTTTTATTACTCGCACAGAAACAAATCCTGCCAAGACAACTATCATGGATAGCATCACTGACTTTGAAACAGATCATACGGAAAGATATGATGTAAGCACCTTATCACAAGCTACTGATACAAATTTTACTGTGCTAGTTGTGAATTGTGGAAACTGCGGTTCAAAGATTCGCATTCGCAAACAGGGAAAGCAACAATGTCCACGCTGCGAATATAAATTTTTACTTCGTCAATCTGGCTCCATTTCGACTATCGAAAGACTTTAACTTCAATTCTATCCTCCATTTTCATTTAAAAGCTTTTTGTATGCGTTAGGTTTCTTGGTAATGTCAGCAAGAGTATAATGGCTAATAGCCTTAATAAATGCATTTAAAGCAGTTGCAAGAACTGATTGTAGTTCACATATGGGGCTAATTACGCATTTGCCGCTGGGATTAAAGCATTCCGCCATATAAAAACTTGGTTCCATCTTTTGTATAACATCGGAAAGATTTATTTTACTAGGAGGCTTTGCTAGACTAATTCCTCCTTTTGCACCAGGAATTGTTTCTAGATAACCTAATGTGGACAGTTTATGAACAACTTTTACTAAATGGTTTTTGGATATTTTAAAACTGGAAGATATTTCTTTAATTGTAATTTTGCGTTCAGAATTCACAGAAAGATAGATCAAGACTCTGAGCGAATAGTCCGTGTAACGAGTTAATTGCATAATTTACTATATTGCTGTAGCTTCTTTCTATTCCAATATTTTTTTCTTTACAATTCATGTATTCTGAATATACTTATCTCAAAATTTTTTATGGAGGACATAAAAATATGGCAATGACTGATTCTTATAGAAAACAACATATTGAGTTGTTGGATTTAGCTGTAAAACTTTCAGGAAAACTTTCAAAGGATGTTGTTATTAAAGAGGCAGGTGATATCGTCTCCGTGCTTTCTCAATTTGCAAGCAAATTGAATATGCATTTAACGATGGAGGATAAGGCGCTTTATCCGAAACTAATTGCTTCTGGAAATGCAAAGACTTCTCAGATTGCCAAAGATTACATGACTGAAATTGGAGGCATTAAACAAGTTGTAGAGAAATATATTCATTCCTGGTCACTTGCTAAGAATATTGCTGCTGACCCAGAAAAGTTTATTCAGGAATCAAAGGGAATTATTTCTGCATTAAAGGGCAGAATTGACAAAGAGAATAATGTTCTTTATCCTCTCGCAGATGCTCTCTGAGCATATATTCTTACTAGGCTAGAATGGGTTTTATATTAGGATTTTTTATAGGTTTTATTCTAGCTAGTGTTCTATTTGCTCTTTGGTATTTTTACAGTTATAAGAAATTTACCCTTAAGCTTTTTAATTTTTCACAAGCATTAAAACGTGGAACTATAGATAAAGAATCGGAAACTCAAATCACATCATCCTTTATTGAAAAGAATCTAAGTGACGAGCAAGGATTTAGCGCCTACTCAGGATTAGTTCATATCTTTGAAAAATATGTAGATGCATTTCACCAAATAGAATTTAATCTTGTCCAGCAAGCCTCTACTCTTGATTCAATGAATGAATTCACTGTGAATTTTGGAAAAGTCGCTGAAGCACAATCCATGTCTACAGAGAATGTTGCGGCTAATACAGAAGAGCTAAGAGCTTCCTTTGACAGTATAAACTCTTATGTAGAAAAACAGGTAGGAAGTTTATCAGATGTTTATGTAAACCTAAATAGCTTTATTCTCTTTATGGAAGCACTAAGTCAAGATATCTCTAATCTATCATCTGATTCTAAAATGTTTACAGGTCGAATTCAAAGAGGAAGTGAGATAGTTGTTTCGGCTAACGCTGCTATGAAGAACATTGCAGACTCTTCGAATAAGATAAAAGGAATTGCAGTTAATATAAATGAAATTTCGGATCAAACCAATCTACTTGCGTTGAATGCTTCTATTGAAGCAGCAAGGGCAGGTGAGAAAGGAAGAGGCTTCGCAGTAGTAGCCAGAGAAATATCAAAATTATCTGAAAGAACAGTAATCAGTGTAAAAGAAATTGAGACATTCGTGAAAAATACAGCTCACGAAGTTCAAATTGGTATGGAAACTTTGCAACTAACGTCTGATACTATTCGAGATATGCTTGCGTGGACAGAGAAATTGGAAGAATTTTTGAGTCGTTATGCGCAAACTGTCATCACAAAGACTCTTACTGCTACAAACATTGCGGAAAGTCTTGAATTAGTAAAAAGAGAAGCAGCAGAAATTAAAAATGCTTCCTTAGAGCAAACAGAGGCAGTTCATCAGATTACTATGAAAACCCAGCATGTTTCACAGGAGTCAGAAAATATAATGATGAGTTCAATGGAATTATCTGCTCTCGTGGATGAATTAAAAAGAATTACAGGCTCACTAAAGGAATTAATTTCTTTACAACCAAGTTAGATACTGAATACTGATACCCTCCAATTAAAAAAAGAGAGGGATTGAATATGATCGTAGATAATTTATTACAATGCTGCCGGTGTAAAAAAGTAATGAAGGCAAACTTACGCGAATCGAAAGTCGAAAAAGGTAAAAGTATATCTATTTGTCCTTTTTGTAAATCATCCGAGTTTCAACCTCCGAAACTCAAGACAATGCCTGCAAAGTGGTAGTGGCTAATGGTGATTTAACATTACTTCCGATCAATTGGAAGTAATGATTACCTTTCCACTTCTTCCCGGTGTATTTGATCTTGATAGATAACCCTGAATATCCGCTAAATCAAACTTACTATCAATTTGCGAAACCAGCTTGCGCTCTTCAAATAGTTTAATTAATTCACGTGCCGATTTTTCTTTTTGTTCTATTGGTGTATTCTGCATCCATTTCATAAGCCAGAATCCACGAATTATAATCTCAGTGAATATGATAGACCCCGGAACGATAATTGGTTCATTACTCATCAATCCATATACTATAATCGTTCCCTTTGGCGCCAAAGACTGCATAGCCTCATTTCCTACTTTTCCGCCGACTGCATCAATGGCATAGGGAAATCCTTTTACATTTGTAATTTTGCGGGCTCGCTTTATGAAGTTTTCTGTATCAGTAACGATGATGTCTTCTGCTCCCATGTCTAGGAGTTCTTGTTTTTGTTCTTCTTTACGAACAGTTCCTACCACTTTAAATCCAAGAATCTTAGATATTTGAATCATCGCTCTGCCCAGGTGAGAAGAGGCAGCGGTTACTAGTAATTGTTCGCCAGGTTTGATTTTTAGTTCATCTACTGCGAGTATCCAGGAGGTGAGAAAGTTCGCCCATACACTGGTTGCTTCTTCATCGGACAACGCATCGGGGGTTTTCATGATCTGATCGGGGGTAACAGTCGTATACTCCTTCCATGTTCCAAGGCTTCCTGCTGCGCCTATCGTGAGAGTGACACGATCTCCGATAGAGAATCCTTTTACATTTTTGCCTACTTCTTCAATGACGCCAGCAGCTTCATTCCCAGGTATAGCGGGTAACTTTGGTTTAACCCCGTAGAGACCCATGATGGTGTAAAGATCGGACGGGTTTACAGAGCGAGCTTTGATTTTTACTAAGACTTCTTCGTCCCCGCAAATGGGAGTAGGAATTTCTTCTAATTTTAAAACTTCTTCAGGCTTGCCATAGGCACGAAATACGACTGCTTTCATACGGAGTTCCTCACTTCATTGACCAGATTTCTTCCGGGCTAGGATATTTTACAGACATTTTATGTTTCTCTAAAATTTTTCCTGCAAGTAGTTGTAATGATAAAACATCTGCACAACAATAATGAATTAGTAAATCTAAAGCTTTTTGATTATGATAATTCTTCCATTCCATCCAGAGAAGAATTGCATCCATTCCATTGATCCCAACTAAATCGGGAGGTCTTCGAATTCCAATTGATTTTTCAATTTCTTTTAGTCCGCCTTTATAACCTACATGATAGGCTAACCAGCGTAAGTCGATATGAGCACAGGGAATTTTAGGGATATGAAAATAGTTTTGAATCATAGGAACATCGAAAGAGGTTCCGTTAAAAGAGACTAGGAGTTTTATATCATCTAGCAATTCAAGAAATGCTTCCAGATTATCTCCATTTAGAAATTTATAAATTCTACCTTTGTGATAACATACGATTAATGTGATATTGTCTCCGTATGGTTCTCCATTAGTCTCAATGTCAAAGTAACTTGCTTCTTCGAAGTATTCTGCAAGAAGAGTCCATTTCTCTGTCGGGTGTAATTTCTCTGCAAAGTATTTCAGATTCTTGTTTTCATAATTCTCTCTAGAAATAGAAAGCTCGACTAGTAATTTAGTTTTCATTTTATCGGAGAAGGGAAGCAAATTAGGATTATCCGATACACTATCCCAGTCTTTTAGCCCAATAGAATGAAGTCTTTCTACATTCTTTCTACCTATTCCTGTAAAATGAAGAAACGTCGTATTTATCATGCGGATAACATTATTGTTCCACGCAGAGTAGATGTTGAGGTAAATCACAAGTTGGACTAGTGCTCGCATCTCTGATTGCGTCATTATAACTGAGTGAATTGCTTTGACCAATTCGACCCGTGTTTGCATTTGAACTGCTTGTCCAAAGATTGCAGTCTGTTGTAGAATGTCCCCAGATAGTTCCATTACTGAACCCAGTCCAGTATTGTATTGCTGCACCTGCATCGAATGAATTTGGCATATTCCAATTTGTAAAAATTCCAGCAGAATTGGTTGTGAATAAAGTTGCACTGTCAACTGCTCGCACATAATCAGTATTTGCCATCATAATCCAATTCACATTCTCTGCAGGATTTGTGCAATCTGAATTCGTATTACATGCATCCCGATTTGCTCCATCGTTTATCATCGCTTTATAGGTTCCAGAACTAGGCTTGTTCGAATCCGCATTACAAAGATTATCCGCACCTAACGGTCCATTGGCAGCAGAACCCAATGTCTTCAAATCTCCAGTATAAGCTGCACTTGTTATAAATATCTTATACTTTCTAACTAATACAGAAATACTTATAGTGACTGTCGCAGTTCCGCTTGTCATAGTAGGATTAATGGTATAATTCGCAGCGGCTGTAACTGTATTGGGTGTCCCTGATATTTCACAAGCGGCTGATAGTGTTAATCCGCTCGGAAGAGGTGGGCTAGAGGAGCAAGAAGTAATTGTGCCAGATACCGTTGGAGTTATTGTAGTAATAGAAACAGTGGATGTAAAGGAATACGGACTTCCTAGATAGGTAATGGATGGAGTTGTTTGAGTGACGGTAGTAGTCGGAGTAGTCGATGTTGTTGTTGGAGTAGCCGTAACAGTTGTTGCAGACGAAGAATTGTTGTTCACAATGCTAATAAAGCCTAAAAGTTTAGGCTTTGCCTTTCCCGTGCAACTTATTAAGGAAAACGATACATGCTCGGTCAATAAAAAAACGATGAGGATTTTCATAGTTAGCCTCCTAGAAATTATAATTTCCATTCTTCTCTCCTCCACTTACTATTGAAAAAAGATGTATCTTCATTCCATAAAGCAAAGAAACTTTATTTAGGGCAACTTTTAATTATTTCTTATTAACGCCAATGACTCGTTCAAAAATATAATCAGTATAATCAGGAAAGCACTTGGTAGACATATGACTTGCATCTGTAAAAAAATCGCAAGTGTAATCTTTGTCTTCGTTCATATTAAAAAGATGTGTTCCAAATTCTGTGTGTGCTGCGTTTAGCTTCGTATACCAAATGGAGTAAGCCGTAATTGGTTGTTCTTTTATTGGTAAAACAGCATTTCTAGTTTGGATGTATTGAAAATATGGTCGAGCTACTCGCACCCAGATTGCAGAGTGGCTAACGCCTAATTCTTTTAGAATTCTAAAATTGTCTTTTTGGAATGCGAGCATATTCTCATTGAATGTGAAAGGATCTATATAGGAATGAAAATCTCCTTCGGAATATTTTAATACTAACTCTTTACTAGAAGTAGCGTTAGCCGATATATCTGAAGAAGCACTTCCTCTTTCTTCTTTTAGTTTACCTGCAATTTGAATTCGCCATTGACGATAATGCTTAGCAATTTCCGAATTGTTTCTTAATCTTTGTAGGATTGTATCTAGCTTCGGTCTGTATTGATATGTCTTAAATAAACGCTTGGCAATGAAGTTTGTGATTTCTTTTGAGGTGTATCTAGAACGATATTTTAAAATGAAAGGGAAATCCAGTCCATTGACAAGCACCTCATCAATCTTAATGCGGGCTGTAAAGTTAAATGCTTCTACTGAATTATCAACCAAAATAAAGTCTGGTTTGACATTATCCGCTTTGAATTGCTCTAACCAAAAAGTAAAATAATCAGGCGTTCCTCCTGGAACAGAAAAATTAAATAAAATCCAATCGGGATAATGCTCTTCAATGTATTTGTTATCAAAGAGAAGGGCGCGTGAATTTCCAAAGTATACGAATACTTTTTTTCGATCTGGCTTTTGCAAATATTCCTTCAACTCTTGGAATAAAACGGGCTTGTGAAAGTAATTGATCTCGGAGACTGTCTTTGTGAAATACGTTTGTATTTTTTCAAGCATGAGGATTCTATCAACTGCAAGTGCAATTAAAAAAATCAAAACAGGAATGAGTAAAAATTTATTTTTTAACATAATCTAGAACGTAGTATAAATAAAACTATCTCCATCATGAGAAAGTGTAGTTAGTAAGAATATCGTAATCACTCCTAAGAGTAAAACGAGTTGGAGATTGTATTTCTTGAATCGATCGAGTGCCTCTGGCTTGTATTGAACAAAGTGAAAGAACAAGAACGCCAAATACATATAAGCCACACTCTCGTAACTCTTAACCGTATTGAGTAAAAAAGCTGGTTCGCTTTGCACCAAGTCCATTCCTGAAACAATCCATTCGCTACCGTTTACTGCCAGTATACCTCTTAAATAATTTTCTGAATTGGTGAATAGACCAGCAAATAAATCAACCATGGACTGAGTATTGTTGGAGCGAAACATGAGTCCACTAATTGAGAATAATACATAGATAATCATTGCTTTGAAAAGCTTTAGAGGAAAACTTTTTTGAGGAGTAAGCGGCAAACCTTTCTTTTCCTCTAAATATCTTTCTACGCAAAGGATTGATCCCCAATAGAAACCCCAAACCACAAATGTATAATCAGCACCATGCCAAAATCCTCCCAGTGTCATGGTAATGATTAGATTTAGGTAAGTTCTCATTTCACCCGCTCTACTTCCACCGAGCGGAAAATAGATATACTCCATTAACCAAAAAGAAAGAGTCACATGCCATTTCTTCCAAAGCTCTCTTCCACTCGTAGAGAAAAAAGGTGCATAGAAGTTTTCAGGAATTTGAAAACCTAGAAAATAGGCAACAGAGCGAGCCATATCTGTCAGTCCCGAAAAATCTGCGTAGACTTGAATGGTGTATAAAATTCCGCCCATGAAAAGAGAAAAGGCAGTGTATTCATTTGGATTTGCAAAGACTGGATTTATAATTGTAGCCACTGGATCTGCTAAGAGGATTTTCTTGATTAGCCCCGACATCATAAGAAAGCAAGCTTTATAGACATCATCTTTCTGTGGAACTTCCCTTTCAAGATTAGGAAAGAAATCTTTCTTTCGCATAATCGGACCTGCAATCAAAACAGGAAAGAATAATACAAAGAGTAAATACTTTTTGAAACTTAAAAGTTCTTCGTCTGCGGTATTGCGGTAAGTATCAACAGCGCAGGCAATCATTTGAAAGGAATAAAAACTAATCGCGAGTGGAAGAGTGATGTGAATCCATCTTCCTTCAGATGCATCTTTAAAGAAAAGGCTACCTGTTATATCGCTTAACGCACCTGTAAAAAAGTAAAAGTATTTAAAAAAACCAAGATTGAGTAAATTGAATATAACTGCAAGTTTGACGAATAGGCTTTTGTTTCCGTTGTAGATTTGGTAATAGAAAAAATAATTTATACTGATTACAATTAAGAAGTGAAGTAGGAAGAGTGGCGAATAATAGAAATAAAACGCTGCACCAGCTAAGATGAGAAAATCATATTTTAGTTTTTTACCAATATTCCAGTAAATAAAATAGACAGCAGTAAAAAAAAGGAAAAAAGGAATCGTGTTAAATAACATAGGCTTTCTTTAAATCTTCAAAAGAGAAATCAATCGGTTCATTACATCTTCTTTTACTTTCTTGAGCCCGCCGCGAATCATCGCCCCGCTTGCATTCTTGTGTCCGCCACCGTTAAATTCTTTTGCCACACTACAAACATCATAGTCCCCCTTAGAACGAAAACTAATTTTTACAAAATCTTCTTCGCCTTCTGTAAAAGCGACAGAGACGTAAATTTCGCTCGGACCTAAGAGTTCACTCGTAATTCCTTCGAGTGGATTAGAGTTAAAATTATATTTACCTAGCATGGACTTTGTGATTTCGATTGTTACTAGATGATATGCCTGGTGAATTTCGATACTCGAATAAATGTCTTTCTTTAATAGCAAAACAGAAATTGGAAAATCTTCATACATCTTACGAAGCAAATCTTCAATTGGAAAATTGTATTGGACTAACTTTGCTGCGATCTCATGTGTTCGCGGACGAGTTTTACTGTATTTGAATTGCCCTGTATCCATAACAATTCCCAGATACAATGCGATTGCTGTGTTATAATCCAATGAAATTCCGGCAAGCTCTATGATCTCGTAAATGATTTCAGAAGTAGAGCCAATTTCCGGAAAAGAAAAAAGACCAGGAAATGGGTCGATATTATCGTGATGATCTACTAGAATTAAATTGGATTTGTCTGGCTTTAGAAATTGATTCACATCTCCTATTCGAGGTAAATCTGAGTTATCCACTACTACGACAGTTTTGTCGAATGTGAAATTTTGTAGAATGTTAGGATCAATATTTCTAACTTTAAATTGTGGATCTATAAATCTATATTTCTCCGGCATCTTATCCGGATTGAGTATGGAATGTTTTTTTTCGAGTTTAGACAATAGATAAGACAAACCAAGCTCCGAGCCAATTCCGTCAGGATCGCAACTCTTATGCGTTGTTAGGATAAAATCATTTCCTGTTTTAAAAACGTTTAAGAGTTTTTCAAAGTCTTCTCTTCTATCTATTTGTTTTTGCTAGCCAAGCTAATTCTCTCTTTATCTTTTTTAAATAATTCTTGCCAGTATTCTAATTCTGAACCGGAGAGTTTTACATCTGTCGGCTTATCTTCCTTATCCACTGGAGCAAATAAAAACCTATCTACCCATTTTGCAAAGTCTTCTGATTTTTGACTCTTACAGCTAAAGCGTTTGCAATAAAATAAAATATCATTATCAGAAGTAACTACATATAAGTTTGACGGGTTAGGGTCTCGTTTTATATATTCTTTTATCAAAAAATCAGCGGTGACATCATGACTAAAGTAGATTTTGATTCCACCATATTCATCGTGACGCACTTCACTTCCCAAATCTTTTTTGCCATCAAAGAATACATGCATAACCGTGTTACCGCGTTTTACTTTGTATTGATTCAATATTTTCAGCAAACCTTCTCTGGCAAGATTTAATTTGCTTTCATACATCAATGCTTCCAATTCTGGAAACTTGTATATCAAATTAAATCCGTCAATCAGAAGAATCATAGATTTATTATTCTAAAATTCATTCCTAAAATGGCAAGCCCTAATTCAAGTTAATTTGCGCTAAGAAAAAAATTAAAAAAATGCCACCGATTAAAGACTAAGGCACCAACAGAAAAAAGATTTACATTTTATTGCTGTTTATCGTCTTTACAAACGTTAGTTTCTGATTTTCACTACTTCAAAAACACATTCGTGTAAGGTCTAAATCCATTCCAGTATTTATCATACGGAAATTCTTCTTGTGTCTCAGTGAATGCATCATAATAACGTTCTACGTAAGGATACCGATAATTCAAATTCTTAAAGAAGTTTTTCATGAAATAGGCTGTTGCAGTTGCATTATGAAGTCCTGCGAATACAACGCCTGGACCTTGGTGCAATTGGTCAATGTATTTTAGGGAATTGACGAAGTCATCGTTTTGAACAGAAGACTCAGACAAGAGGTTACCAGTCATTACCCATACGCCTTTTCGTTTTTCCATGCGCTTAATTTCATTTAGCCCAAGGCTTGCATATTCTAACTTGCGACCTTTGTCTAATCGCAAGTCTTCTTGAGAAATGATAATCCTATTTCCTTTGCCTACACCAGAAACATTTCGTAGTTCATACTTTTCTAAGTCCTGGATCATCTTCCACCACTTTGGCGCATAATTAGAAGTATTCTTTGCTTCTACTTTAAAGCCTGGAACAAAATCCTGCGATGTATCATATACAGGACGGTCAAGGAGTAATTCAGGACTTAGCACATAATAGAAGTAATCCTGCTCTTCTGGTTCAATGACTGCTTTAAAATGATAGGAAGGCAAGTAGATATAGTCGATTTTATTTTTAGCAAATTTTAAAATCTCTTTGTATCTAGCTTCGATGGATTCTTGTTTCACAATAGAAACTCCACCGTCTTTGATTGTATAATAATAATCTAAAATTGCATACTTAATATCTCTGTTATCCGCAAAGCCGAGATCATTTGTTATTTGTCCATCTTTCATCTTTACAATGTAAGATTTAATTCCTAAATCAACGATAGCAGAGAATATTTGCTCTTTAGGAAGTTTTGCTACTAGCTGCCTAGAAATGGATTTGAATTCAGGCAAATCAGAAAATAGAATTTGTCTGGCGAATACTTTATCGTTAATGGATTTATACTTGTCTCTAGCAAAACCAAGATCGGCAAACACCGCGTAGTCTTTCTTTTCTAAAGATTCCAATTGTAAGAAGCTAATAAAGTCATCTAACTCTCTTGCGTTAAATAAATCCAATTTCTCTTTTTTCTTAGAGTTAATTAATTGGTTAAGGGTTGCGAGATATTCTGTGGGCTTCTGTGTTTCGCATAATTCATAGTATTTGAACCATTCTTTAAATTCTTCCTTCACGAACTCACGCTCGTTAGCCGCAAATTCTATTTCTGGAAATACACGAGAGAGTTTATATTTCACTGTATAAAAAGTCTTGACTAAGCTTTTTTCGGGATAATATTCTTTGAAGTTTTTATCAAAGTCATTGTAGTATTTCTTTGCACTTTCGTAATCACCTCGATGATACAAAGCACCTGCCCATTGTATTTGCATCCAGAGTGCGCGGTTACGGTTCTTTAGCCGGAACTCAGTTTCAATCAGCAAATCAAATTGATTGTTTAACTCTTCCCCTGTTTGCGTCACGATTGATTTTAAAAGTAAGTGAAATAAAAAATCTCTGTCGGATTCTTTTAGTAGATAAAGCGCGGGGCGACCGTCTTTCAAATAGAGTGGACCTAGAGTGGTTGGTTCAAAGTCCGCTTTGTTTTCAATTGAGTCATAGGCATCTAGAAGCCTTGACTGATAACTTTTTCGCGTTGAATCAGACTGTTGAAGAGAAAGCTCTTTTGCTTTTTGGCGATAGGCATCCCAAATACGATTTGTTGCAAAGAAATAAATTTTATCTTCTTGAACGGTAGCCGGATCAATTCCCTGAATAAAGAAAATTTCATACTCTATGTCGGATATCGCATTTTCTGCATATTTGATTTCCTGTTTTGATTCAGCTAGTTTCTTTGCTGTTTCAGCGTGTAATCGTGCTTTGTCCCAAATAAAACCTCTTGAGAAAAGTGTCGCTAGTCGCATATTTTTTAAATACGGGTCTTCTTCTGAGTTGATCGAAATAAATTTTTTGTATTCAGGATCGACTATACTCAAATTACCTGCGCGTAAATTTTTATAGTAATTGACTACGAACTTTTTGTCCTCTGTGGCATTCGGTAAAGTGTTGTATCGGGTTTGGTATTTTTCGCAGTCTACATCAATGGGAGCTTCATAACAACTTAGCAGAAGTTCATAGGTAATTGCCTCTTCCTCTTTTGAATTAATTGCAAAGCGAGTAAGAAGATTTTCATAATGGTTTAAGTAATTGCTTACACTCGGGAATGTCTTTGTTTTTAATTTTGCTAAGTTTAATTCTGATTGAATTAAGAATTCTACATTCTTATCCGGCAAAACAGAATTAGCCTGCAATAGAAATTTCATAGATTGAAGATAATTTCTCTTACGCTCTTCTTTGATCGCAAGTGCAGTGTATTTTTTGAATTCACTTTCAAATATTTTCTGATTATCCGGATACTCGTTGATATACTCACCGACGAGATGTAGTTTCTCTTCCTTAATCAGTCTATTCGCGCTTTTGATATTTGAAATTAAATGGTCCCTAATCTTTGCGTTCTCTGCTGTTGGCTCTAAAAGTATAATCGACTGAACACCGGCAAATTGTAATATGTCGTAGAGAAATCCTGTCTTAATATAATTGTCCATACTCTTTGAATAATTGGTAAGAATTAAAAATGGAATCGTCCATTGGTCTTCTACCACTTCTTTCATACTGATTAAACCGGCCTTCTTCTCTCCGATGTATTGCTTTCTATTTGTAAAATCAGTCGGTCCTTCTAAAATATCTGTATCAGTAAGATAGTTTTTTAATTCATTGGAAAGAATAATTCTAAGGTTTAATTCTTTCGGGTCTTTTTTAGGTTCAACTTTAGGCAATACCAGATTGATTGGATTGAGATCGATACCTGTTTCTTTATTTGATTTTGTTATCGGGTTAACACTTGTTATTCTCTTTAAGCGGGAAAACTCAGTATCCGCTTCTCGTTCCAATTGACTTCTCCTAAATAGATGTCGAATTTCGTAGGAATCATTTAAACTCTTAGTATTATATTCCAATTTTCGAAAGTTTATGTTATACATGAGAGGAGATGGGATAATAACAAGTTTCCTTACATCTGGATAATGAGCTAGGATTCCTTCCAATTCGTTAGAAAGAGTCTTTGTATCTTTCTTATCAGTGAGTTTAAAATCATTGATCTCAGTGTTTCCACCATGTGAAATAATTTGTGTCCCTTCCATTCCAGTCGTATAGTATTCAATAAGTAATTCATCTTTTTTTAGTTTCGGTAAATACTTATTATTCCCTGTATGCCAACTGAGAGCGTCCATACCTTTAGGAAGTAGTTTTGATAAAGTATTTAATTCTTTTATAATATGTTCAAAATTTTTTGCTTTATTATTCACTAAATCCTTTGCATCTTTCCCACTGAGGTTAGCAGTTTCAATTTTGTAGATATATTCTTTGTCTTCCCAAACATGAAGTTGTAAATTATTAACAGTCTGAAATATTTCTTTGTCTTGGAAACGTAATTCATTTATGATGAGTTGTCTAAAAAATACTGCACTATATAATTTCTCTCGATTGACCGGCAACTCGTTGTAATTCTTAAGTTTAATCAAATTTGCTGAGCGTAAAGAGTAAATATAATTGATTGTGATTTCATCAATTTCATACCAAAGTCCAGGACTGGACTTTAATGCATTCTCTGCTCTTTCACTAAATTCTAATGACTTCTTAAAATTTCCTATTCGATAATTATATTCTGCTTCCAGAATATAATAAGTAATCAACTCCCTTTCTAATTGAAATTCATTTGCTAGGTAATAGCTTTCTCGCAAAGTTTTCTCAAACTTATCAACTTCGCCTAATCGCAAGTAAAAGATGGCTGTTAGAATTTTTAGTCTAGTTCTTTCTTTATTGCTAAAGAAGTCTTTTTCTAAACCAATCTCTTCGTCTTTCACATCAGAAGGATTTTTAAAAAGGGAAAGTGCTACGCCAAAATAAGTGAATGCTTTTTCGTATTCTTTTTGAGTTAAATATATTTCTGCCGCATAAAAGTAATTATTCCCTAGAAATGGATCGTAATTATAATAATCAGTATAAAACTTCTCTTTGCAAATATCTTCCTTTCTAATATCCACTGTGTTGTCTTCGAATTTGTAAGTCTTTAAACAAGAAACCATTTCGTCATTTTTGAATTTGTTTAAAAACTTGATATTGGCTTGTAATTCCGTGAGTAATACATCTTTTTTTTCTGCATTTTGCTCGATGTGGGAATAAAGAGAAATATCTGATTTAATATAAGATTGAAATGCAGCTTTTAAATTTCCTTTTTTCTTAAGTTCTTCGTATTCTTCTGTATAGATGATAGCGGCTTCGTGATAGTTGCCGCGAGAGAATTCATTTAATCCCAATTCACCGAGTCTATTGTTTAAAATTCTTTCACCAATTAGTGTTCTGTCTAACTTCTTGTCTTTAATAAATTGACTTCTCTCTTCAATTAAATTCGATACTTCATTGAATTCATTCTTATCAGCGCTATTGGTAATTCTCACTCCTTTGGTAATTAAGTTTTCAAAATCGAGTGGAATTTCTCCAGGGAATCTTCCATCCCCCTGTATACGTGCTGAATCAGGTAGTGCATAATTCCAAAACTTTTCACTCAGAGAAAAAGAAAATATTTCAGAAAGCTTTCTTTTCTTGCGATTGTATTCTTTATCCGCTAATTTTAAACTCGCTTCTGATTTTTTGTAGTCGCCTAATTCTTGATAGCAGAATGCGAGTGAGTTGTAGAGGCTAATATCGTTTATGTAGTCGGACTTGCCATTCATAGATACTGCCGTTGAAAAAGAAGTAATCGCATCTCTATACATTTCCAATTCCATTTGAACTAGACCGAGAAGCGCATTTAGAAGAGCGATTTTCTTTTTAACATCCTCTAAGTAAGAATTTAATTCTGGAATATTTTTAGTTCCAATTCTAGCGAGTAATGGAAAGTATTCGTTCTTATAATACAACTCTAATGCATTTTTTAAATAGGGAATGGACTCTCTTGTCTTTCCGTTGTAAACATTGATTCTCGCCAGATTAAAATAATACACGGCGCGCTGCTTATAATTTTCAAAGCGGTTTTTTTCTAAAATATATTTTGATAATTTCTCGACTTCTTCGTATTCTCTGTATGCCTTTGGATAATTGGAGAGGAGAAAATAGTTGTTAGCCATATTCAAATGAATATCGGAAAGTGCTTTTTTGTTATCGTGATTTGGTCCTATGAATTGAAGTATTTGGCTATATAGTTCAATGTTTTCTTCTAAATATTTATAGGGAAAATAACGAGCGTATAACGCTTCATACACTTCTGAATCTGGCTCTCCTTCTGGAAAGGTGACTCCCTTTTTACGGACATCTATATATTGATAAAGCCAGCCTAGAAGTAAATAAGCATCTGTATAATTGGGGTTAGCGTAGATTATCCACTGCAAGTCGTATTCGGCTTGCTTTAATTCTTGCAATACCAGGGCTTTTCTTGAACGGGTTAAAGTTTCTTCGTTTATATGAAAAGACTCTGATTGCACCGCGCGTGATACCATATAATATGCATATCCGTAGATAGTAGCATAATCTAAATTTTCTCTAGCAATCTTTATTCTTTTTTTGAAATAATCCTCTGCTGGTTGAAATGCTTCCTCTTCAAGAGGAGATAAATATTGTAAGTCTCTAAAATCTCCGAAGATACGAAAGTATTTCCATCTAAAAAAATACGCAAGTGATTCGGTGAGCCTACCGCTAACGTCTAACTGCCGTTTGCCGAGTAAGTTAAATTTGTTTAAAATGTTGTTTGAGCTTTTATCCTTTAATTTTTGCGAATGCTTAAATGAATTGTCAATCATCATCTTTTGATAGAATACCGAATAATCGCGATAAGTCTTTCCTATCGGAAGTTTACGCTCTTTCGCGAGTGATAGGAGTAAATTATTATAAATAAAATTTTGAACGGATTTTCTGAGCTTTCCTTTTCTTTCGTATTCTCTTGCACTTGTTTCAAAATAGAAGAAAGAATTTTCCAAATCTTCCTCTGTAATTTCGATCCCCGAAAAATAATCATAGTTCTCGACAAATGCCAATAGCTCTTGGTTTGACTTCTCTTCATCTCCACTGTCTTTGTAGTTGTCTGCTTGTAGTAATTTGCTTTTCAAATATACAAAAGAACCAATTTTAATGGAAGGTAAATAGGAATCAATTATCTTATTGCTTTCTTCAAACTTATCCTGCTCATTTAGAATAAGTGCCCTTGTATATTTCAAAAGACCTGCCAATTCTGGACAAATTGTTTCTAGTTTTTGTTCTTTGAGGTAAGAGTCTATTAACCTTGTTTTACGATCTAGATCATCTTGTCCACCTAGACGCTTGATGATATCATTCATTACAAATTTTTTATCTTCTCTACTAGAATTGGGACTATTTATGATTTCAATAAAGCTTTCTGGAATTTTACTCGCATCCATTTGATATTCATATTTTCCTTCTTTACGCTTAACTTCCATTATCCTGTAAAAGGATGGATAGTTAATCCTTATCTCTTGAAACGTTTTTTCGGCGAGGCTTGTGTCTTTTATTTCTGTATAATAGTCAGCGATTACCATAAGTAAAGAAGGAAGCATTTGTGGGTGAATGTCTTTCTCATTTTTCATTGACTCGTAATAGGTCGTAAGCTCTGGAACAGGGTCTTTATTTTTTATCATTGCCTGTTGCTGGATGGCAAGAGCATAAGATAATCCATTTAATCTATCTCCTTTTGTCTTCGTCATTTCGGCTAATAAAGCTTCGCCTTCTTTGTCTTCGCCATCGTCTAAATAGTCAGCGGCTAATTGCTTGTCTGCGCGAGAACGATAGAGAGGATAAAGAGGATCATCTCCGAAATGTAAATACATGGATTTAAACGCTAATTTAAAGTAATCCATGGAGCGAGATTTGTAAAGCCTAGCTAGATCATATTGCTTTGTAATATTTTCTTGTTTTGGAATTTCACCTTCTTTTGGAATGTAATAAATATTGAGAGCATTTTCAAGCGATGCACTAAATAAAATTGAGCCTCCATTTAAGCTAGAATACTTAGTATCGAATAAGGATAAGTTACCGGCAGTCAGCGCTACTGATTCAGATGTCTGTAAGTCCAAACGAATAATAAAACTATTATCCAATTCATCGAGTCGTTTATTGCAATTTGTATCACGACGAATGGAAGTGTAGTATAGATATTTATTATCAAAGGAGACAGAAGGGCTAAAGTCCATAAATTTATCAAAGGTAAGTCTTTTTTCTACTTTGCTTGCTATATCAATAGAGTATATTTCGCCTAACGGGTCATCTTTAAACGAGAGGAAATAAATCTTACGTCCATCTGGAGAGAAACGCGGAGTAGCTCCTCCACCCTGAGTAATTTGTGTAATTGTGTTTTTATTTTTTGTATCAATAATTCCTATGTTCGGAAACTTTCCACCAAATCGTTTTGTGGTAAATGCAATGTATCTTCCATCTGGGGACCAATCAGGATCACTATCCATTACTCGTTCAATCTTAGAAGCATTTTCAAAATTGGGGTTTGTAATTACATCTTGTTTATAGTTTTCGATTGTATACGTTCCGCTCAGAAGGGATTTTACCATCTCGTCAGGATTAACTTGGATGACCATGATGTCGCCCTCGGAATCATATCGCTCGGAAACAAAGGCAAGTCGTTTCCCATCGGGGCTAATAGCCGGTTTATACTGTGGTGCTGGATGGCTTGTTACAGGCAATACGGCAGAACTTTGTAGGTCTCTCAAATATAAGTCAAAGTTTCCAGAAGAGTCACTTGCGAAGAACAAGTATTTGCCGTCAGGTGTTACTCGAATTGTAAATATTGTTTCCCCTTCGCACCGTTAGCGGAAACGGCTTTTCATTGTTAGGCGTGAAATGTGCTTTGCTGATATTTGTATACTGAAATTCATTCTGCTTCACCTCGGAAGTGCGATAGGTCAAGAGAGAACATTGACAAACAAGAAAGAAGAGGTTTTACTGTCATTTCGCGAGCTTTGGCTACACGGATATAATCACTGTGAAAATGATTGAGAAATCTATTTTTCTTAGAACAAATAAATTAGCTTTGTCGTTTTTTTGCAAAATAGACCTCTCACCATTTATTTTCAGAGATTTAATCCAACGCAATAGATGGTTCGAGGTGACTGTTATCATATTCTTTAAAATATCAAAAATAACATCGGTGCTCATCGGTGTCCACACGTTCGACGGGCTCAGTGCAAGTCCGTGGTAATCTTTTTCCATTACTCTTTGCGTCCCCATTTGCCGCGTTTGGCTTCGTAGTATTCGCCGTCTTCAACGGTTTGAAAATACGTAAGTAGGAGAGCGTCCTTTTTCTTGATTAGTTCTTGTTCCTTCAGATTTGCACTGGATAATCGTTGTAATTTATTTTCGTAGATAATTTTCCTAGATTCATTGACTAATTTTAATAGCTCTTCAATTTTAGATTTATTTTCTGGAAATTCCTTTTTAAATCTAGATTCATTAACCAATGGGTTAATCTTGATTTGCCCATCTAATGCTTCTCCGATGAAATCTTTCTTTTTGAAATTTCTTACATCTTTTGAAAGGTATGCTATTCTTTTTAAAGCAGTATAAGTTGCCTCGTCTAATTCACCTTCTGGAATTTCTTTGTCTAATATTTCTTTTTCCCAGATGTCCGAGCCGGAAGCTGATGTGCGGATAGACGATATTATCCACCCATCTTTCTCTAAGTCTTTTCCTTCTCCGATCATCTGTCTCTCTGCGGCAGTTTGGGATTGGGTGAATGTAATAGCTGGTGGTCTAAGTGTAGTGCAATTGGAACTGAGTAACAATATTGCCACAGAGCCACAGAGGCACAGAGTTTGACTTCTCTGCATTATGCGCTGAAAAATCTGTGCTTTTACAAAGTCCCGTAAAGTGAATCTAAATATTTGTATTTGCTTCCATGCTATTTTTATCTTTCTTTTATCCATGTTCATCTGTATTCATCCGTGCTAATCAGTAAGAATCAGTTATTATCATTTGTAGGTAGATAATTCCGTTTCTGTCCGCTTTAAAAAACTGGCAAGCGGAATTCTTTCTTGTGAAATCATATCCTTCTCAACGTTAAACACCAGAGTGTTAAACACTGATTTTTGAAATTTGATTACTGCGTAGACTAGACCCTTAGTAAGCTCGACTTCAATTTTATCAACGCGGTAACTATTAATAATCCGATCAGTCATCCAATTCTCGGACTTACAATTCGAATTGCGCTCTTACCAAAATCTTCTCCAATGTAAAAGGTGCTAAAAAAAAGATCTAAATTTTCAATTGGGTCATTTAGATTTTTTCCAGAAACATTCAAATCTAGTTTTATTTTTCCATCATCAATTTTCTTTTGCATTTCTTTGGGTAAAAGCTCTCCTAAGTCAATGTCTCTAATCTGTAGCACTGCAGTATACTCAATCTTAGACGGATCACCATTTCCGATGTTAAATAAAATATCCTTTCCATAAATAAATCCATTCATCGAACTAATTTTCATATTGTCAATTGTCAAATAATTTTCGATATAATCTATTCGTGCCACAAAACCAGGATTATCCGCAATAGGTTTTACAAAATCAAGTTTTGCATTTTCTAAAGAAGGATGAGTTCCTGTAATGGACTGAATAGATAGATTTGGTAGTGCATCCTGTCCATAGGTCTTTACGAAATTAGTTTTATTTCCATTCAAAAGATCTTCTGTTGTCTTGTCGTTGATGTCATGCAAGAAGGGGATATTCATCTTTAGCCCGTTGACTTCATACACCTGACAACCTTTTCCGGGGCAGGTGCTTGTCTTGTAGACAATAGAAGAATCATTCGAGCGTAGCGCACCTTTGATTAGATTGTCTTTTACATTGATGTCAATATCCAGGTCTCCCTTAAAAGACATTCCTTTTAGCACATAACGGAAAATATCCGATTCTAGGGTTAAATTTCCGTTTAACTCTCCAGCATATTCACCAAGAGGAGGACTTGCAGTGCGCGGCTTATAAAAATTACCCTTAAAGAGTCCTTTGAATTTATTCTGAAAAGCAGAGAGAGTAATATTGTCTATAGTAAGAGTTTCCTTTTCGTCTTTTGCAATTTCGACTATGCTCGCAATACTTAGGTCAGTCAGTTCTAGTGCCGGCAAACTTGCATTTAACCCAATATCAATTCTTTTCTTGGATTTGTCTTCTTTGTAGTTAGCGTTTCCATTTAGAGTCAATAGATTTCCTAGACTATTTCGAAGTCCCGCAATTGTTCCGCGAAGAGCAACAGGCACTGTAGGAATTAGGTGAGTGACGTTAGCGTTTACTTTCAATTTGTCGAGCTTGGCGATTGTGCCTTTTGTCATATCCAAATCTAGAACAGAATCAATACTTGCTGCGATTTCTTTGTTTTCATTTTTAACCGTTAGTGTCAGTGGTTCTACTTTTAGTGTTTCGATTTGAAATCCGCCATCGAAGTCAACTAACGTCTTTAATTTCAATTCTATTTCGTTGATTCCAGAAAGTCCTCTTCCCAATTTATATCTCAAGCCTCGTAAACCGGCTTTGAGATCAATGTTAAGCAATGCCAGTTTCGTTCCTGTAACCTTGATAAATAAATGGGCTCGTCCCATAACGTCTGGAACAAATTTTTCAATGATAACTTTATCTAAATCTAAATTTACTTCTACTTTTTCTTGCGGAGAGACTTCTCCTTTAATCTTGAGAACGATTCCATTGTATTGTCCTTCTAGGTTGTGAATTTCCAATTTGGTAAGTATGGGCAAAAGGTTATTATGCGAAGATATTTCTTTGGTAAGTAAATTCAAATAAGCTACAACATCTAAGTCGATGATTGGCATATTGTGAATAGCACCAAACAATTCGACAATAATGTTTTTACCATGAATTCCGCTATCTACTTTTAGATTGTCTAGTTTACCATTTACGCTTAAAGGTTTTAAACTAAAAATACCACTCAAGTTCATAGCTGGTATAATGGGAACAGTGTCTGTTATCCGCTCTACCTTATCCAAATCTATCTTGGATTCAGTTACTTCAAAATGAACTTCTGGATTTTCTTTTAATGCATCTAGAATTTCCCCCTTGCCCACTAGGAATTTTTCGCCAGCAAAAGAAATGATTAAATCTTTTAATTCTACCTTATCGGTGTCGGGTGTGTAATTTAGATCATAACCGATTTTAAAATTAAACGGTTGGATATTTCCCGTTTTCATTTTGATTGGGATATGCTCTGAGCCAATGTTTAAGCTAGAACTTAGCATTGGCACATCGCCTGAATTGTTATTATTTAGAAGAAGCGAAAGTTTTAAATCTGTTTGCAGCGAAGCGATATTATCCTTCATCGAGATTTGAATATCATCAGTAGGATTGAGTTGGATATTTAATTCGTCTATGATTGAAATTGCTTTTGTCGAATAAGGTAGAGTAGAAAACCGCTTTGTATTCAACAGAAAGTAAAAACTAAAATTATCAAGGAACGCATAAAAGTATTTTTCCCCTTTCTCGGCTTCTATTTCGATTTTTAAATCATGAATGAAAAAATTCAAATAAGCACTGACTGGAATTGGAAGAGATAGTTCATTTGAACCTTCCGTTTCTTCTTTTTTCTCTTCTTCCTTTATTTCCTCACCGGGAGGAAATAAAGTCTCATAGTTCCACTTTCCATTTTTTTGCCATGCATGTATTTCTGGCTTGGTGAGAGAAATCTCTGTTAGCTTTAATCGACCTGTAAAGAGTAGCGGCAAATTGTAAGCAACCGCTAAGCGTTCTAATTTTAAGATTGGCTTTTTGTCAAAGTCATCTCCCGATGCAATCAGTATATCATTTATGATAATTCCAAAGAAAAGAGAAAAACGTTTTACATCGAGAGAGATAGAGCCGGTAGACGCAGAGGAAAATCCTTTCTTAATTAAAAACTCGCCCGTATACGCATTGAATACGAGCTTGTAGAGAATAATCAGTATTATCAGAAAGCGAACTAGCTTCCTTTTAAAAAAGGATTTCACGAAAAGCATTTACTTCTTCTTTTTAATTCTGTCAATAGGGGCTACTATCAATTTGCTCATCTCGTCAATTCGCTTGATGTAACTTTCCGTTCCTTCTTTTTTAATTTTTGTGTATGCCTGGATTCTTGTGTGAATGTATTTTTCTGTTTGTGGATAGTATTTGATTAGAGTTTGCTTCTCTTCGTCTGAAAATGGACTCGACATAGGGGAGTTCAGCCTGTTAAATGCTGCTCGCAATTTGTTGTCTCTGCTTTGTTCGCATAACAGTAATTTGTCTAATTGTTTATGTAAACATAAAATCCCTTGGAAGCTTGCGATGATGTCTTTGATTGGCTTTTGGAAAATATCTTCGAGTCCTTCTTCTGAGGCTACTGTCTGGTATGTGCCTTCTGATGCGATAGCAATTTTTTTCAATTCTTCTGCTGTCTTATCGTCAACACCAAAGCCGATGACAGAAAGTTTAATAGCAAGTGTTTTGCTATTTAGCATCACTAATTTCTTTGCTTCTTCGACCGGGTCTCCATTGCAACTCTCTCCACCGTCTGTAATTAAGATTAGATTGAACTTCCCTTTTTTGTCCAAAATGGATTCTCTAAATTTTAAAAGAGAATAGGCAAGAGGCGTTCCAAGCTCTGGCTTCATATTGCTTATATGCTCTTTTAGACCTTTGCGATTAAATCTTTGAAATGGAGATTGTAATTCTGTAAAAGACTTACAGCCATTATCCTCTCCTCCTTGTTCTTCGCCTTCTGGTAATTTAGTTCCATAAGAATAAAATCCAAGTCCTGCGGCTGTATTTGGGAATTTTTCGATTAACTTAAGAGAAACTCTTTTGGCAACTTCCATGCGTGTATCATCGCCTAGTTTTTCACCCATACTACCACTTTGATCTAGTATCATGACTAAATACTCATCTCCATAGAATCCACTGCAACCGGCTGGATCACATTCATCTTTTTTGGGATCGAGTCCTGCGTATTTTTCTAGTGCATCGCTGATTCCATCTTTGTCATCATCGGTGAGAATCTCAAGAGACTCACTGAGAAGTGGGACAAATACCAATAAGCCGACAAGTAGAAGACTCAGTAGAACTTTTAAACGAGGGTTATTTAGTTGCATAGTTAATTCTCCATTTTTGATTTTCTAAGCATACAATTTCCAAACCATTCACATCTTAAACAAAAATCATCTTCTGTGTTATAAGTGGCAGGACTACAAATATTTGCATTAGGGATTTGATACGGTTGCAGATACTCTTCTTTATCCGCTAGGTTGTTTATTTTTTTAATGCTTTCTCTAATTTTAACATTTTGTGCAATTTGATCTTTGAAAGGTTCATTTTTAGATTCTATCGCCTTTGCAAATTCATCCTTGGTTAGAGTAATTTTAAATACAATTTTTTGTTCTGTTCTTTTAATAACGAAGAAATAAAAACCAAATCCTACAATAGCTCCACCTAAATGTCCGAGGTTGCTAATGGGGGCAGAATAGAAAAATTCCAATAGAAATCCAATCACGAGGGAAACAAATACTGCGTTCTTAGCTCGAATAGGGAGGATAATAAGGATTAACTCTTCTTCGGGAAATAAGAGTCCAAATACTGCAAGGAGACCAAATACTGCACCGCTTGCGCCGACTGTTGGAATTTTCATTAGCATCTCAACGTTCTCAGGAACTATGATATACTTCATGACTAACGCATTTCCCATGATAAAAATTCCACCGCCTAATTGAGCTAGAAAGTAAAGAGATAGTAACTTCGATTTTCCGATGATTGGTTCAATGTATTTGCCAAGCATATAGAAACCATACATATTCATGAGAATATGAAAAGGAATTATGTCAAAATAAGTAGAGTGTAAAAAACCATAAGTAAAAATCTGCCAATAGCTACCGGATAAGAATAAATTTGGGGTTAGTGCAAAAAGATAAGTCATCGTCAAATTCTCACTCAACTGCATTAAAAACACAATGCAGTTCATAAGTAAGATCAAATTCAAAGGATGAAAAATTGAATACCCAAATAGAGTGGGCGCTGTTACCGTTTTCTTTTTTGCCATATTAAGGATTAGATTTTACAACTCTTTCATTTAGTCAAGTCATCCTATGTTTGTTTTGGGGTCAAAGAATCCCTAACAATTCCAATACCAGACGAAAGGCTACTTGCACTAAAATTGTCTGACAAATGAAATTACGTCGGAAATACAATGATTATGGAATTGAGACCTTTAACTTAACAAAAGAAGAATTGATTTCTGATTTGAATAATGCCTAAAGTTATTGTAAATACATCTCCATTACAATATTTATTTCAATTAAATAAAATGGATACTTTGAATCAGGTTTATGAAAGACTTATGTGTTCAACTTGGTTTTAGAATTTCTAAAGAAACTTACAATGACATCTTATTAATCGCTGGAGAGTAGCTAAGGAACGAGACTCTACAAGATAAAGACATCCTTTCCTTTTACATAATACCAATCTAAAAGCCACATAGAAGCGACATAGAAGCCGAATTTGGCTTCTATGTCGCTTCTATGTCCGAACTACTTCCGTTATACTCAATACGTCTCGCACAATTATTGCATATATTATCTATACAAACGTTATTCCTGATTAAGGGTAAAATTTTAAGAAAGGAAGTTTAAAATATGAGCACATTGTATAAAAAAAATATGCAAACGATTGACTTGACCTGCACAAACAAAGGAAACTCCTCTTACCTTTTAAAGGTTACCGTTTCTCATAATGAGAAGGGGATTATTTATAAAGTGACCTCTGTTCTTTTTGCACATGGTTGGGACATTGAAGAAGCTGTTGCGGAGACGGTAGACGGTAGACTTGTGAAGGATGTGTTTATCATTCGAAATTTGCAAGGCGAGAAGATGACAGAACAGGCTTTGCATCAAATCAAAGCGGAGTTAAATTCCCTTTTTTATGAAGGGATGTCTGTCATTGATTATCTCGAAAAATCCGGCAAAGACGTTGACTCGTATAAGCAACCTTTCAATTCTACGGTTAATCTGTTTAATCCGCCGTCGATTGATTCGACTGTATTGGATATTCGAACTCTCGATAGACCGGGGCTTCTTTATGAAATATCACAACTTCTCTATCTGATGAATGTGAATATTATTTCTTTCACTGCAAAGACAGGAAGTCGAGAGATACGCGATAGTTTTTTGTTATGCACACCAGAGCGAGATCGCCTAACGGATGAGGAATGCGAAATTCTCAAACGAAAGCTTTTGAGCGTGCTTAGTTAATGACGGCACTACTCCTCTGGATGTTTCCCTAATTCAAACGAATTAATAAATTCATTGATTGTATTGATGTGCTCTTCTTCGGGCGATAATCCATTTTCGCCCGGATCATACAAATGCTCATCGAATACATGGAAGTCAAATATGCGAAGTTCAAATTCAGGAAGCATGATGATAATATTTTCGGAATGTAAGTCTAGGATTAATTTTTCCTTTTGAGCCAAATACCGAGTAGCCTCTATGACTCGATGAAAGTTAAATGCAATTTTTTTCAGTTTAGAAACAGGAACATTTCCAAATTTATGTGTATCAAAGTTTAATTTCCACTTCGGTAGAAATTTATCTTCGAGCGGATTTTGTTTTACTTTTTCGGTTAGCTTTACAAATTCTTTAAGATGCTTTCCTGGAATGAGTATTTGATTATCACAGGGGGTAATCGTAGTTTGCGGTATACCGACTGGCGTTCGTCTGCTTCTAAGTCCCATGAAAAATTTTGTCGGCAATACTAAATCAGGAAGTAGAGTCTTTACTTTCCAGTAATGAAGTCTTTCTAGACCGAGTCGTTTGAATTTAAAATCTAGAAGTTCTTTCGAAGAATGTTTAAAGCATCTACTCTGTAGATAATTTTTTAGCTCCATCTCTTCTGGCTTTAAATACATTTCTAAGTTCTTAGAAACTTCTTTAAATAAGGAACCGAATAGTGGATCAGAGCCTAATTTCGATTTGCCTACCTTTACTACTTGGTTCCAAGGGAGTTTGTAAACGAATTTATATCCACCTCGCCCTATGAAATCATCATTTGTAATCGGCATGAAATTTTCCATAAACACACCGTTGAATTTATAAGAAATCTGAAATACATGGGTAACTGGAAATATTTTTTCATATACCTTGCGGATAATACCTGATTTGCGTAAACTTAAATCGATTGGAAGTTCTTCTACTGGAATGGGAGTATCTGATTTAGAAGCACTAAAGGAAAGTTCCTTCTCTAATCCCTTTTCGAGTATTTCAATGAAATTCGGAAGGTTGTTAAAGTTTTTAAAAGTAAGGAAGTTTTTTACTCTTTTTCTATACGTATTAAATCTTGATTCTTCAGCCATATTTTCTTATTGTCTCCAAAATTCCATCTCCGAATTTTTCTATCTTAGCGTCGCCAAGACCTTTGATATGAATTAGGTCCTGTTTGGTTTCAGGTTTTAGATTTGCAATTCGCGTGATGACTGCATTATGCAGAACCATAAATTTTTTCCACCTATATTTTCTTGCTTCTCTATCTCTGTAATTTTTTAACGCCTTCACGAGTGCTTGGCTTGGAGTCTGAATCTTACGGACTCTTGTGCCAGACGCAATCTCGGATTCTATTTTCTCTTTTTTAGAAATCGGCGGATGAGTTGCCAAATAAAGCTTTGGATATTTTTGCCCTGCAATTTTAATTTCTTTTGTAAAAGTTAAGTCTTCTAGTTTTGCAAGAATTGCTTCTTCTGGAATTTTAGATAGCCTTCCATGAAAAGGAGACTTGTCTACTTTCATTCTGAGTATTGCTTTTGATTTTGATCCCCGCAAAATTCCTACTAAAATCTTTTTGCCAAATACTCCCGGATAATAAACCAATAGTTCTTTGATTGTCTTTAGTTCATCAGCGGTAAATTCGTATTTGCTCTTCTCTAATTTCTTTTGTTTTTTGTCTTCTAATTCTTCTAAGTAAGAATGCTTTGTATCTTTTGTCTTAGAGCGGCAAATATCGCATATCCCGCAGGATTCAATTACTTCGCCGAAGTAGTCACATAGAAATTTTTGCCTACAAACGGTAGAGTAGGCGTAAGCCTTGATTGCGTCTAATAGTGTTTCTCCTCCCTTACGGTTGGATTCTTTTCGGATGATAAAACTCTGAACTGCTAAGTCTCCATTTTGAAAAAATAAAATACATCTAGAAGGCTTCCCATCTCTACCTGCACGTCCTGCTTCCTGGTAATACGATTCTACCGAAGACGGAATCTGATAATGCAAAACCAGTCTCACGTCAGGTGCATCAAGTCCCATTCCAAATGCGTTAGTAGCTACAAGTATCTTTACTTTTCCAGATGAATAATTATTTTGTGTTTTTTCGCGCATGGAGTCGGTCTTACCTGCGTGGTATCTCGCCGCCTTATGACCATTATCCAGTAGATATTTACAAACTTCGTCTACTTTGTTCCGAGTTGCACAGTAAATGATAATTCTTCCTTTGTGATTTTTTTCTTCTTCCAATTCAAGAATTTCTAAAAGCTTTGTATCTTTTTCAGTTTCTGTTCGTAGGTATTCGATTTGAAAAGAAAGATTGGGTCGAAGAAAACTTTTTTTAATGAGTGAAGGATTGTTTAGATTGAGAGAGTTTTGTATATCCTGTAAAACTCTTGCTGTTGCAGTTGCAGTCAGTGCAATAAAAGGAGCTTTTGGGTGAATGAGGCGTAGCCGGTGAAGCTCTCTATATTCCGGTCTAAAGTCATGTCCCCACTGTGAAACACAATGAGCTTCATCTACAGCAAAGAAATTAACCTTCATTTTCTTTAGCATCGTTGTGAAATATGAGGAAAGCGCCCGCTCTGGTGAGATATAAAGTAGTTTGATTTTTCCTGTCACTGCTCGGCTAATCGCTGTAAGCTGTTCTAGTTCATCCTGAGAGGAATTACAAAATAGAGCAGGGACACCGATTCGATTGAGAGACTCCACCTGGTCTTTCATAAGTGCAATCAGGGGAGAGATTACTATCGATACGCCTGTTTCTTTTATGCTAGCAGGAAGTTGGTAGAGTAGGGACTTTCCTCCGCCTGTCGGCATAACGGCTACTACATCTTTGCCCGAAAGCAAATCATTAATAGCCTCCCTTTGTCCATCTCGAAAGGACGATAGGCGAAATACGGATGATAATTGTTCTTCTAGGTTTTGCAAATGGATTTTATTTGGAAATGGTAATTTCTCTTTTTTTGCGTGCTTTTTGAATTAGCTTTACTGGATCGAATTCACCAATCCAATCTGAAGATACAACTAGGAAATTCTTCTTTTTACGAACGGAAGATTTTTCTTTTGATTCCTTAGATATATTTTTATTCTCATTCATAACACTTCCAATCTAATTACCAATTCCCAAATGTCAATGGTAATTTTAAACATGGACAAAGGTTCGAAAGGTTAGATTAATTCTAGGTTTATGAATTCTTTTGGACTTGGGAAGAGCGTGTAGCCAATTTGTTTGGGTTGTTCCTTTCATTACCAGCAGGCTTCCGTGCTCAAGTGTTACGAATAAAGATTGGTTAGTCTTTTTATGTTTAAAATAAAATTTGCGCTCTGCCCCAAAACTTAATGACGCAATACAAGTATTTTCCCCAAGCGATTTCTCATCGTCACTATGCCAGGACATTCCTTCGTCTCCGTCATGGTATAGATTTAGAAGACAGGAATTAAATTTGATACCGGATAATTCTTCAACTTTGCGTCTAAGTATAATTAGCTCCTCTGTCCATTCCAATGCTCTCTTTTCGGTGTTTGAATAGGAATAGTTGAAACCTGCATCTCCATACCAGGCTACTTTTCTTTTAGTGGTGATATGCTTTCCGAAAATAATGACTTCATCGTTTTTCCACTCGATAGTATTTAGGAGCTTGGTTAAATACTCATTTGCCTCTATCTTATCGAATATAACTCCATAGTATTCCGCAATCCCATCATACGGCAAAACATTATAAGCCCCTTTTTGAGTAAATAAGTTCATTGTATTTTAATAATAACTGATTAAAACTGTTTTCATTTAATGTAAATGGGATAAGAGTTATTTACCCCTGTCACCTCGAACATGCGAAGGCGAAGGGCGCGATCAAGCGCAGGGCGGAAAAATCGTGAGAGGTCTATTTTACTTAATGGTATCGTTTTAAGCAAAATAGATTTCTCACATCAACCCTTTTGCTTAGCCGCAAATCCAGCCTGCAAGCGATGTTCGAAATGACTGTAAAAATCCTTTTTCGTTCATCCGTGGTAATCTTTTAAAAGTTATTTTTTATTCAAAAAGGTATTGAATACCCATAGAAGTGCGAGTGCGCCGAGTAGGGCTGAGATTAGACTGCCAATGATGCCGAAGGAGGCAAAGCCTATTAGCCGCAAGAGAAATCCACCAACAACGGAGCCAGCAATACCTAAGAGCATATTCTTTAAAAATCCAAAACCTTTTCCTTTAAATAAAAGCCCTGCAACATAACCAGCGATTGCTCCTATTATAATCATTCCAATTAATTGAAACATATTTGTTCTCCTTTTTATTTTAAATCTACAATTTGAAAATCAGCAATGGTATCAGGCTTAGAAGTTGCCGGCGTTTGCTTGTCTTTTGTGAGTTCTTTTACTCTTTCTGATAAATACAAATCTAACATATTAATAGTAATTCGCCCTTTTTTTGAGTAGTCTGCTTTTCCATTTAACCCTTCTACTAGAGCCTTGGTAAATGCCCCGTTGCCCCAACTTTTATCTTCTAGAGAGAGTTGGTTTTTTGTCGAAGAGGTAAACACTACTATGCCGTTCTCTGCGTCGGATAGTTCATTGATTAAAATGGTAATATCAGATGGATTTCCTTTTCCGAAAACATTCGCCGAGTGACAGGTGTCTCCAAAGAAGATTACCTTCCCCTGAATTGAGTTTAGTGTATTCTTAATTTCTAAATAGGAAACGCCAGTGCTTTTAAATTTGTTTGGATCAAAGTTAGATGGAAGAAAATAGTAATTACCCAAGGCATCGTTTACTCCATGTCCTGAAATAAAAATCATAGCGTAGTCATTTACCTTCGTTGCGTTTTGAATCCATTCCAAACCATCTAGTATATTACTCGTATTCGCCTCTTTGTCTAGCAATGTCTTTACTGTAATATCACTATACATTTTGCCTTCTTGTTTTTCCATTGTCTTTACAAAATCAGTAGCGTCTTTCGAAGCAAATTGTAATTTTAAATCTGATTCATTGTAATCACTTACTCCAATTGCAAGAATAAATAGTCTAGGTTTTTGAATTTGTTTTTCTGATTTATCTTCCCAGTCAATTATTAGATTTTCTGGCTCGCTAGTATTGTATTTACTCTGTGCGATGAGGCTAACAACACTATCGCGCGGCGGAATGTCAATTGTAATAGTTTTTGGTGGACTGTCTTTTTCTATCGAGACTAGATTCATACCTTTTGTTCCCGAGATTGGTCTTCCGTCGATTAATACTTTTATGCTTGTAACTGGATTTCCGGAAGGAGTTCTTACTTTGTATTGAATGGTTAAATGTCTATTTGCCGTTTTAAATACACTCTTCGGAGAAATGATTTCTACCACTGGCGGATAATGATCATTTAACTTACTTGTTTCATTTTTTCTACCGGAATCCTCATTCATTTTAGAAATAGTTTCTTGTTCATTTCCAATGTCTAAGATTTTGTCAATGATATCTGGTCGGTAGTATTTGGTCCTAAACTTAGCGAGTGGAAAGAAATCGGCAGCATGATCTTTTCCTCTATTTACATTCCATCCTAAAAATTCTTCTGTTCCAGGGGCTGTATCATAGTAACCGGAAGCAGTGCTGATTACCCATTTTCTTTTATCCTTATGCAGAAATAAAGAAAGTAATTCTGTTCCGTCTTCTGTTTTATACCAACGAATCGTTCCATCTCCAAAGGCGGCTACTGCAAATTTACCGTTACGGGTAAGGTTTACTTCCCATGCAATTCCGGGTGCAGGCGCTTTCCAAATCTCCTGTCCTGATTTATTGTAATAACGCAAATTCCATTCTGTTCCTAGAATAAAATTATCATCTCGAATGGAAAGACATCTAGATGTTTCATGGTCTTCCAATACAATTCGATTGCCTTTGATTTGAGGGCTGTATTATTTTTCCAGTTGGATACTCTAAGGGAACTTGTGTCGGGTGCATCCATTCCACTTGTATCTAGCTCATCTAAAATAACCTTTTGTCAATAATGGAGAATTGAGCGAGTTCTCTTCCGAATTGAGCAAATCCAAATTGAACTTTCTTTCCATCTTCGGAAACTAAAAAGTTGGATTGTCCATCTCTAAAATCAGGTGTGTCAGGAATTTACCATTTCTCTGCGCCATTCCTCCTGCATACAAAGATTGTCCATCTTCAGACCAGGTGACCTTGCTTAAATCTCCATTGCTTACTCCAGAAGTAGAAGGGGCAAATGCATAGTTGATGCTATCTGCTGTAATATCAAATACTTCAACTAGAGTTCCAAATTCATATCCAACAACAAGTTTACTTCCGTCCCCCGATACTCTCATCGAGATAGGTGTTTTTCCATTTTGGCCTGTTTTCCTATCTACTAATTTTAACTTTCCACTTTCTAGCGCGTAATAACGAATTGACCCATCCAGGCAGATTGTTATGATTTTAAGTGAACCATTGTGTAGAATAAATCCTGTGTCGTAACTTCTATCTCTGTAATCTAAATCTTCTGCGACTAAGTTAAAATTAGTTGCATTGTAGAGTTTAAATCCAAGTCTTAAATTGGCGGCTAGGTATTTCCCATCGGGAGAATACGCCATATGAAAAATGATTTCATTTACAGAAGGAATGGTTCTCTTTAAAATTCCTGTTTCTGTATCGAATATATAAATAAAGTATCCATCAGCTTCTTCCATACCTGTCCAGCCTGCTACTGCGAGAGTTTTACCGTCAGGCGAAAGAGCAACAGCGTTTACTTTTCCTTCATGTCCCGCAGCAACGGGAACACGAATTGTTTTAATGAGCTTTCCTGTTGATAGCTCCCATATCTTTGCAGTCTTATCAGTAGATGCTGTGGCTAATAAGCGATTGTCTCTATCCACACTAATCCTTCGAATGACAGCAGTGTGCATTCCTGCATTGACTCGAAGGATCGGATCTGTTGAAATGCTTTCAGCTACTATACCCTGAAAACTAATTCCAAGAAAAAAAAGAGAAAGACATTTTATAAATCTCATAGCAGAGCCTTATTGAAAGATAAATCTATCCACATCTTCTTCGTTTACTACCTGTTTGCCGGAGTTAGTAAAGATAACATATTTCTTTCCCATTTGGTAAATCGAACCTTTTATAAGAGTGCCGTTTTTTAATAAGGCAGCTTCTGGTTGCTTTGGAAAGTCAGGAAGTTTTAATACTTCGGGCTGAAGATTAGGAATTGCTTTCTCTTCTTTTCTGTTATCAATGAGAGTGAGTATTTCAGGTGTTTCCCATGTATTGCGTAACTTTGCTCCCTCGACTCCAACTAAATTATCCATTTCAACTTTTTTAGCTGTAGCATCTGCTTCGCTTGTTGGCTCGGCTTTTTTAACAGAAGGCTTTTCTGAGCATCGGAGATTTAAAGTTGGAATAGGTGCTGTGGAGTATTCTGTGCGCATTGCTCTTCTTCTTAAACCTTCTGCATCTGCTTTTTCTAGAATATCTGCTTGTCGCTTAGGTGTTACTTCAATGGAATTTCCTGCACCTACATTTTGTGAATTATGTTCTAAGTTAGAAACTAATTTTTGAATTTCGGGGGTATTCTCTATTACCTCATCTTCTTCTATTCCGGGTGCTCTTATTCTTGTTTGAACCACTCCTTCATACTTCAATCTTAGTTCCACCATCTGGTGCTACGTTTACATCGAATGCTGTTCCTCTTACTCCGGCCGTCACTGTGGGGGTAATCGCCTGTATCTTCTCGCCAGTAAATACTTTTTCTACTTTAAATAATGCGGAGCCTTGTTTAACAAAACCAGAAAAAATATTCTCTTCGGGTGTTTCTTTAAATTTCAAAGTTGCAAGAGTTTCTTCTCTGAGTCGAATGATAAATTCTGATTGAGATTGTTTTACCTGGATTTCGCAATTGGATTTTTTTCCAACATAGATGGTTTGATTTTCTAATACCATATCACCGACATGTAGTTTTTTGTTTTCAGAGGAAACATCTCCCACTACAGTCAAGACGATTGCCGTTGCACCGCTCTTCTTAACAGCTTGCTCTTCGCTCTCCAGGTATTCTTTGATGATTCTATTTCCTCTCGCCGCTGCCATGATTGCCGCCGTCCAACCGTTTGTATTCTTAGCGAGCACATCTGCTTTGTTATCGACTAGAAATTTTACAATTGGGAAATAATCATTATTTGCCGCAAACATTAGCGCGCTTGTTCCGAGAGAGTCTTTATAATTAATATTTGCTTTTTCTGAGAGTGATTTTTTTACTCCATCTAAATTTCCACTGCTAGCAGACTCCAATAAATCTGTGTTCGCGTCTCCGTATAAAAAGGAGTAGGAGAATAAAAAGAGAAAGCAAAGTTTAGGTATACGTTTCATTTACAATAACCTTATTAGGAATTTACTCTAAACTAATATCTCTTTTTCTTCAGTCAATTCGATCTCAGCAACGCGTGATTTGCAAGTAGTTGCCTAAGAATTTTAAATTGGAATGTGTAAAAACAAAGAAATTCATGTTATGCACATTCCAAATGACAACCTATTTTTTTTGTCAGCTAGTCGAATTCACTCCAATAGGAGAGTTGTTTTGAGTATATTGTTCAATGAATAGCTAGTAAGTGCTTTTGTAAATAGTAAATTTATTAACTTGTTGTAACAAGGAGACAAAAAAGGGTTGCCAATAAGCTTAACCATTTTTAATTTAAAATTCGTCACCAATTACGAGGAAAAAATCATAATGAAAAACTCTTTATTACTACTCATTCTACTCGCTCCTTTTTTTTCAAGCTGTTCCACCTTTTCTAAATTTTTCGCAAGTCCACCACCACCAGCTCCTCCTGCTTATGTAGCACCAAGAATTTACCCAGAAAAAATCAATCTCAGTGAAGTGAAAGTTGAGTCAATCAATGAATTGCCAACCGAGCCGCTGGGTGTTTACAAAGGCTCAGATGGAAACAACTATCTATTCCTGAATTTGAACTATGAAAATTCTGGACTTTCCGTTATTGAAGCCATTAAAGCGGGAGAGATTTTAGATAACAATATTATCGTTCGCGATAACACAGGAAAAATCATCGGCTCGGATGTTGTAAACTTTCAAGCCTTTTCGACTGTAGAGAAAAAGATTTATCAGAATACACAAGAGATTGTAAGAACCAAAGATGGTTTTGAAACTCCTGTTCGTCCTCAATCTGGCAAAAGAGAATTAGATCCAGAAGTTTCTACAAGCTACCAAAGCAAAATTTATACTGAGAAAGAAAGAGTTCCACAAGTTATCAAATTAAACGAGCTTCCTCAAAATAATTCCTATATTTCTATCAATTTAGAATTAGTTTATATTGAGCCATTTATTCAACAAATCTGTAATCAAAACAGCAAGACAAAAGAGCCTTGCAGTTTTGTAGACGAAGTTGTTAGAAAAGATGTAAGAGAAGCTAACAAGAAAAAGCTAGATGCAATCATTGCGGAATACCAAAAGAACAACGACAAAGCACCAGTTGATAAAAAAAGTCCTAAGAAATTTGTTCTAACAGCTTCTGAAATACAAACCTTCAAAGACAAAATGAGATCGACTGTTATTAAGACAGGAACAACTCTAGAAGGGGAAAAAACTAAAATCGCATCTTCTGTTGTAGATGTTGAAAAAGCAAAACTCAATTATAGAGAATGGAACTTAGTAAGCATACCAAAGTATTTCCAAATCAACACAGAAGTGATTAAACCTCTTATAGGTGGAGTAAATGCTTCTGGTAATTCCTTAACACCAGCTCCTCCTGTTAATACAGTTGGACAAGAAAACGCTGTTGCTCCTTCTTCTACAAATACTGTAACTCCAAACACAAATACAGTTGTTCCAGCGGCTAATACCATTAATCCAAGCAGTCCACTCCCGATTGAAGGTTTCTCTGATACCGTTACTCTAAAGAACGGAATAGTTTACAGAAATGTAAAAGCAACTATCAAAGAAACTACTGTCTTAATTACAGCGCAAGACGGTAAAACAATGGAGATTAACAAATCTGAATTAGTTAGCATTAAGAAATAAGTTTTCCTTCCTTACTAAATCCCCCAAGCGGCAACGGGGGATTTTTCCACAACCACGCTTTGAAGCAAAGGCACGGTAAATAAATTCCATGTAATTCCACTTTCAGCTAAACTAAGACAGTTGACAAAACTTCTGACATCCGAGAGACTCGCTTTATGGCAATCGCTCTAGCAAATCCAATCTATGACACTGTTTTCAAATTCCTTCTGGAAGATATGGACATTGCACGCGAACTTATCTCGGAAATTATCCATCAGGAAATACTTTCCATTGAAGTAAAGCCACAAGAGAGCACGGTCACAGTAGACAAAAAGCAATCGGGCGTTGCCGAAAAAAATGAAGTCCAAGAAGAACATAGAGAGCACACATCTTTTCTCACAGTATATCGATTAGATTTCGTAGCAGAAATCAAAACGAGCGAAGGCGTAAAGAAAGTTCTAATTGAACTGCAAAAGGCGAAACTTTCCACGGACATCATGCGTTTTAGAAAATACCTAGGTGAACAATACAGCAAAGACTCTCTTCCAATCATTACGATTTATTTTATCGGTTATGCATTTGACAGAAATCTTCCGAAGGTAATCGAAGTTGCCCGCATGTTCCGTGATCGTCTGACTGGAAATGTAGCCGACCGACAAAAGAATGAATTTATCGACAGTCTAACTCATGACTCGTTTGTAATCCAGCTCTATGAATTGAAGACAGAAATGAGAAATCGTCTAGAAAAAGCTCTCAGCATTTTTAGTCAGGCGGCGGAGAAGTTGAAAGATCATATAGTATATTATGATTATCCTCTCGATGATGAACTCCAACAGAAGATTGTGCGCCGACTCAATTATGCCGCATCCGATGAAAAACTGAAGCGTCAAATGGATTTGGAAGAAGAAATTCTAATGGAGCTTCAAGACCTAGAAAGAAAAATTGAGAATCAGGAAAGGGCTATCGAAGAAAGCAGAAAGACAATTGAAGAAAGCAGAAAGACAATCGAAGAAAAAGAAAGGACAATCGAAGAAAAAGACAGACTGATCCAAGAACTCATGAAAAAACTAGAAGGCAAGTAAACATAGACTGGTTATTTTGATTCAGAAGCATAAATAAGTGGAAGTTTTTACTAAATCATTGGTTGACAAATGGATGTTTTCTGAATCAGATGATTCGGGTATAATCAAATTAGCCTCGATAGATTGTATTTTACAATTAAATGATGTATATGACAAAGTAGTAGTGCTGGAAGAACAAAAGTGAAGCGAAATATATAAAGGTGAAATTATCAAATTTCGCTTTCTTAAAACATCAATGGTAAACTATTATTCTTTTCCTAGCGGCAAAGTAAAAGTAAACGTAGATCCTTTGCCTAGTTCACTTTCTACGCGAATCGTTCCACCTTGTATTTCTACGAATTCTTGACATAGAATCAGTCCGAGTCCTGTGCCTTTTTCTTTGTCCGTTCCGAGACTACTAAATTTAGAATCTATTCTAAAGATTTTACTTAGATTTTTGGGACTAATTCCTATACCTGTATCTGAAATGGAAATTTCTAAAAAATCTCCTTCTATTTTAGTGGATACTATTATTTTGCCTCCAGGATGAGTGAACTTGATTGCATTAGTTAATAGATTGCGAACGATCGTATTGGATAAAGCTTCATCCGCAAACACAGTATCTTGATCAGTGAGGTTTCTTTCGATGGTAATATTCTTGTTAAATGCGTTGCTAGTAACAATAGGAATGGTAGAGCATAAAAGTTTGTTAAAAGACAAGTTTCTTGGGCTAACGACTATTTCGCCTGTTTGTGATTTTGCCCATTGCGCTAAATTTTCAATAAGAGATAACGCTGATTTTGCGGAACTGAATATCAGTTGACTATATTGTAAGAAAGTTGACTCATTTAGCCTTTCACTATCTTTTAATGCATTTTCCATGATTTCGGATAATCCCATTATACCGGCGAATGGATTACGCAGATCATGCGCAATTATTTTAAAAAACTTATCCTTTGTAGCATTGAGTTCTTCTAGTTTTGTTCGAGATTCTTTTATTTCAATATGAGTGGCTACTCGCATAAATAGTTCAGCAGGATTAAGAGGTTTCGTAATATAGTCCACTGCGCCGAGTTCAAAACCATGCACTATTTTTTCTGGCTCAGTGACTGCTGTTAAGAATATTACAGGAATTTCTTTTGTTGAAGGATCGGACTTTAGATTTTTACATACTTCAAATCCATCCATTTCGGGCATTTGGATATCAAGTAAAATTAAATCGGGAGTTTTTGCTTTTACTGATTCGAGTGCTTCTTTGCCAGAGGTTGCAACACTTATATTATAGCCTTTGCTATAAAGCATATTGCCCAATACTTGAATGTTCTTTGTTGTATCGTCAACAATTAAAATTAAAGGCTTTTTCTTTGATTCCATTGTCATTCCTTACTTATATAAATTGATAGTTGTCCCAAAATACTATAAATGCTGTCTATGTTAAATGTTGTGGTGCTTTCTCTTAATTGCTGGCAGAATGTTTTCAATTGAGGAATATTTTTATTATCCGCAAATGCTTCCAATTCTTTTACAAGATCAATCAGTTCATCAATGACTAATACTTTTTTCAGTTTCGTAACTCTGGGTAAAAATTTTTGCATTAGAGCTGTTCTGTATTCATGCAAAAGTATAGAATCTTCTATTTCGAAAAGTCCTAATTCCTTTTTTGAAATTACAGTATTTCTTAATGGTTCTTCGCTCTTTATAAAATCATAGACTACTTTTACATTTTGCAGAGTAAGAGTAAACGTTGTTCCTTTTCCGGTTTCACTGGTTAATGAAATATTGCCTCCCATCAAATGAATTAATTTCTTTGAAATAGAAAGTCCAAGTCCTGTTCCACCATATTTTTTAGAATTCTGTCCTCTAACTTGTGAGAATGATTCAAAAATTTCATCTTGCTCATCTTTCGGGATTCCAATTCCAGTGTCCTCAATTTTAATAATTAAGTCAATTGTCTCCGGTTTGATTTCCTCAGATTCCGCCGAGATGAATACTCTTACAGATCCAACGTCTGTAAATTTAATTGCATTTCCAATTAGATTTAATAGAACTTGTCTTAATCTTGTTTCGTCTAGAAGGAGAGTCTTTGGAACGTTTGGTTCGATTTCAATTGCAAGACTGATATTTTTCTGAGAGATATTATAAGAAAAAATGATTTTCATTTCTTCCAAAATTCTATTTAGATTGCATGGATTATAATTCATTTCAATCTTACCAGATTCAATCTTCGATAAATCGAGGAAATCATTGATTAGCCGCAATAGCATTTGACCGGTGATTGAAATTGAATTTGCATAATATGCTAGGTTTTTATCTTCTAGTTTAGAATGAAGTAATTCTGAAAATCCCAGAATTGCATTCATAGGAGTTCTAATTTCATGACTCATATTTGCAAGAAACTCAGATTTCGCATTATTAGCCGCTTCGGTTGCTTTCATTGCTTTTTTTAGAGACTCTTCAATTAGTTTGCGCTCTGTGATATTTGCATGTGTAATTACCACACCTTTTCCTTGACCTAATATGGGACGCACACGCATTAAGAACCAACGCTTTTCAATCGGTGAATGGCAGGGATATTCTAAACTATATTCGGGTAATTCCCCATTCATTACTGAGCGGATTCCCTTATTAGCCTCATCAGCTTCTTCTCCGTTTGCGTAATCGGGAGCTTTGGAGCATACATCAATGTAATTAATACCAATAAAATTGACTTTGGGAGAGCATCCGTTTTCAAGAGCAAATTTTTTCCATGCTTTATTTACAGTAATTATAAAACCGTTTGAATCAAGCACAACTAGGTGTTGGGAAAGGGAATCGATTATGCTGATGTTAAAAATATTACTATGAGCTAATGCAGAATTAGAATCTAAAAGAGCTTTTTCGAGTTCCTTTCGCTTTTCAATATTTCTAGAAATTCCCATTAATTCAATATCGCCATTAGAAGCATGTTGAAGGTGCACAGTAATTTCAACCCAAATGTTGTTTCCGTTTTTACATTTTTGATGAACTTCAATAGTTTTGTATTTTTTTTGATTTGGGTTTCGTAAAAATTCTTCTAGCAATTCGGGCAAAAGCTTATTAGTTGCTTCAGCTGATTCTTTTTCTAAACTGTTCTCAATGTTCAATTGCATTGCTTCTTCAACAGTGTGTCCAGATAGATGAATACTAGATGGACTTACATAAGTCATTTTGTTTTGTGTATGATTTTGAATCCAAATTACATCAGAAATATTCTCTGCAAGCAGTCTGTATTTTTCTTTTGCTTCAAAAAGTTCCTCATTCATTGTTTCATATTTTAGATTGCTCTGTTTTAAGTTTTTGTTAGAATGCAACAGGGACAAATCCAATTCGATTACTTTTTTGAATTGTAACAATAGCATTTCATTCTGCGATGAAAAATAATTCTCCTTATTGTCTAAAACGCAAATTGTGCCAAACGGTTGATTATCGGGTAGATTGATAGGAAAGCCTAGATAGCTAATCATTCCAAGTTTAATATCAGGATTTTTGTCCCAATTCTTATCCATTAAAGCATTAGGGACGAGCAACTTCTTTTGAGTCTTTATTACAGTTTCGCAATATAGTCCATACCATTTTTCTTCATGACCGACTTGATAGGGATTATTCTTTGACTTACTAGAAGTTAAAACTTCCATAGATTCGTTTTCCATTTTCATTATTAGAGCAGCCGGAACATCTACAATCTCAGCTAATAGATCAGCTAGTTCTTGCCATTTTTCTATCAGTGGATCAGGAATTACAATAGAGGATTCTTTCATAGTTTTCATTTTTTAATAATTCGTCCGTATACTTTCATTTTATTGTAGCTACCTCGCTTAAAAATGCCACGCTGGAACACTATTTTCTTAGGCATTCTTATTTACTAATATATTCTGATAGCTCTTGCAATATTTCGAAAATTCTATCAATATTAAATGTAGCAATGCTTTCATTTAGTTTTTTGCATGCTGCTTTCAATTGAGTATTATTTTTATTTTCCGAAAATACTTCAAGATTCTTTACTAAATCAACCAACTCATCAATGATTAATGATTTTTGTAATCTTAAAATCTGGGGCATAAAGGTTTGAAGCAAATAAGTCTTATCCTCTATTAGTAAGGTATCATCGGAGCTAATAGAGATTAATTCTTTTTCGATTGATTTCTCTTTCTTTTCTGCTTTTCTTTCGTAAGGTAAATATTTTATTAGAAGTTCTAATAAGTCAAATTTGAAAACTGGCTTTAATAAAAAATCATTTACTACATTATTAAATTTTTCTTTTTTAAATTTACTTCCAGAGGCAGTGATTGCGATAATTGGAATATCTTTTAAATCATTGTCCAACTTTAAAATATTCGCTGCTGTGTAACCATCCATAACGGGCATTTGCATATCCATTAGAATTAAATCTGGGCGACGCTTGCGGGCAATGTCAATACATTCTTCTCCATTTTCTGATTCAATCATTGTAACATTAAATGGTTTTAAAAACCCTTGTAAAACTTGCCGATTGATAGAAATATCTTCTGCGATTAAGATAAGGGGATTCTTAAATTGAATTTCTTTTAGCCAACTTTTATTTTGTTCTGTTTCTTTTTCGATGTTTAGATTCCCAATCGGAATATCAATGAGAGAAACAAGGAATGTAGTTCCCTTTCCATATTCACTTTCCACTGAAATTTTCCCACCTAGAATCTCTACTAATCGCTGAGTGATAGTCAATCCAAGACCAGTTCCTCCATAGAGAGTATAATTTTGATTAGCCACCTGTGTAAACGGTTCAAAGATTCGATTCAATTCTTCTTTTGGTATTCCAATTCCTGAATCAGTAACAGTGAAATTCAAATTAACCTTACTTGTGTCTTCTTCTTTAAAATTAGTATTAATATTTATTTCAACACCACCTTTATGAGTAAATTTTACAGCATTCCCAATGAGGTTAAATAGTATTTGCCTTAAATATTTCTCATCTATGAGAATACTTTTAGGAGTATTTTGTGAAACAGTAAAAGTTAAGCCAATTCCTTTTTCTGTTGCTTTCATTAGAAAAATAGATTGCACTTCTTTTAATAGAGTATTTAAATTTATAGGTTGCGGGTTTACAACAATCCGACCAGCTTCTACTTTAGATATATCTAATATATCATTTATTAAGTTTAGAAGAACATTGCTACTTTGAATAATATTATTTAAATATTCTGTAAAAACTATATTTTCTTCTGCTTTCTCTTGTAAGAGAGTAGAGAAACCTACAATAGCATTGAGCGGTGTTCGAATTTCATGACTCATATTAGCAAGAAATTCACTCTTGGCTCTATTCGCTGATTCAGCATCTTCCTTCGCTTTCAGAATTTCCTGTTCTGCTTTCTTACGAGAAGTAATATCAATATGATGCCAGATTCGGCCATACCTTTTACCGTTTATATAGATAGGAATATAGTCCCGAACATAAAATCTTCCACCACTGATAGCGACTTCTTCATTTTTTATTGGCAATCCCTGATTTACTAATTCAAGAATACGGGCAAAAGATTTATCGGGAAATTCTGTTATATTTCTAGTTTTAGTAAATATTTCCTTTGCTGTAAGTCCCAGCAAACTATCAGGCGAATCTGTCAAATCAAATAGGTCACAAAAGGATTGATTGGCAAATTCAACTCGACCTTCTTCGCTTACTAATAATATACCTGAATTTAGATTCGAAATGAGAGTATTTATTTTCTGCAGAGCAGCCTGTAGTTTTTCTTCTGCTTTCTTTCTTTCGGTTACATCTACGAATGTAAGAATTCTGCTATCAGCTAGACTCATACCGGAAATTACCATTGTGCGCACAGTTCCATCCTTACAAGTAACGTTATACTCTAAAGGCTCGATGTCAGTCCCTTCTTTCTCTGCTTTTAGAGACGCGGCTAGCCAAGTGTTCATAACCCAGTTTCGGTATTCCAAATCTGGATAGGCGTGTTCCAACCATTTTTCGAAATTGGGAGTATCTTCGAGAGTATAACCGAATGTGGACTTAAATCGTTCATTGATAAAAAAGAGTTCATCTTTAGAATTTGCAAGACCCATAGCAATTGGCATTTTTTCTATTAGAATGCGAAACTTTTGTTCGCTATCACGTAACGCATCCTCTATTTGCTTTTGCTCTGAAATATCCGTGCGGACAGAAAAGTATTGAGCAATATTTCCATTCTGATCTAAAAAAGGAACTATCGTGCTTTGAACCCAGTAAAGAGATCCGTCCTTTGCTCGATTTTGAATTATTCCTTTCCAAATTTTTTTACTTTGAATTGTCTCCCATAGATCTTGGAAAAATTCTTTTGAATGATATCCTGAATTTACAATTTTATGGGTTTTCCCAATAATTTCTTCTCTTGCATATTTCGAAAGCTTACAAAACTGTTCGTTTGCGTAAGTGATCTTGCCCAAAGTATCTGTTACTGCAACTATCGTATGGTGATCCAATGCAAATTTAAAATCTAAAAGTATTTTCTCTACTTCCATGCGCTTTGAAATATCTTCGATAAGTTCTCTTGTTTTTTCTTCTACCTTCCTTTCCAAAATTTGATTTTGATTTTTAACGAGATGTAAATTTTCTTCTCGCATTGAGTTAATTCTATCGCCTAACGCAATCGAAAACATCAAGGACTCCATTCCAATGCCAAATATAAGTGCATTTCTATTAAAAAAATTATATTCGACAATTCCATTTATTGTCATAAAGTAAAACATTAAACCTATTATAACCCAAATCCAAGCGAAAATGTAAAAACGAGAGTTCGTTTTCGAGTTCTTAACTGATAAATATACACTCATAAAAAATAGGATAAATATTTCTAATAAGCTAAGAATTTGAGAAGGTAATACCAATTTGAAATGCGGGATAATTGAAAAACCATCTAGAAATACAATAATGAGCATTAAATATATACTCAACAATTGAGCTACAAATTTAAAAATAGGTGTTCGATTCAAGTTTAAAAAATGAATGGCAAAGATACCACTGAAGACAAAGCTAAAATTGATCCAAACATAGGAATGAGAATTTAGGTAAGTATAGATTTCTTTATTGGAAACAAAATTCAGAAGAGAATAATTATGAATAAAAGCAACGGACGGGAGAGTGAAAAAAATATACATGGCATACCATAAATAGGTATTGTCCTTCGTAACAAAGAGTAGAAATAGATTGTATAAAAGCATACCAATCATTAATCCAATAAAGCTTGCAATTAAAAAATCCTGCTTGGTTTTATTTTGACCTAATGATAAAATGCTTCCCACTTGAATGGGAACTACAATTGGTCTTTGGGTATAAATACGGATATAAATAATTTGCATTTCTATTTGATTGCCCAATGGCAACCAAAATAAATTTGTAGGATATGCTTTGTTAGCCTCAGGACGCAGGATACCTGTTTCTGTGACTAATTCATATTTGCCGTTTCGATAAGCGTAATAGTCTATGGTCCAGAGAAATGTGCTTCCTAGTTCTAACCATGCATCTTTACCTGTTTGATTTTCGATATTCAGTTTAAGCCAAAACGCGCTGTCGGTCGGTCTTTTCGTAAATACAGTGTTTTGATTTAACTGAAACTGACTTTGTATTTCTGGTTTCAGAATATCTTCGATGGAAAGTTTTCCTTCTTTGTCTTCTAAGAAGGAAGTTTGTTTTCCTACTAATAGTAGGTCTGATTCGTTTTGGAATTGGATTGCATTTTCAGTGGTCTGGTCTGCAAATAAATTATCTCCGAATGAAAACAATAAAAAAAATGCGATAGCCGGTATAATGCTTTTTATTCTTTGCTGCAAAATCATTGAATTAACCAATTCTGGTATATCTCTATCAAATCAAAGCTTGCCTGCTTGTCAATTGGAAACGATTGCGTTTGTAGCTGAAAGAATTGATTCGCTATAAAAATAGGCTCATATGTGAATTAATAGCCAATTTAATTTGGATAAGTTATTGTTTTCTGTACTGTTAAGAATACTGATAGATTTTTTATAATATCATCTATGATAAAATGTGAATATTTTTGGTTGATCCCATATTTACTCCTTGCCTAGGTAGATAGTTAATTGCCCTAAAATTTTGTAGATATCTTCTACATTGAATGTCTCAATACTAATGTTCAATCGTGAACAGAATTCTTTTAGTTTTGAATTATTCTTATTATCCGCAAATGTTTCTAATCTATTAACAAATTCGGTTAATTCATCAAGGATTAATGATTTCTGTATTCTTAAAATTTGGGGCATAAAAGATTGAAGTAATTCAGTCTTATCCTCTTTCGGTAAGATTTCTTCGGAGCTAATAGATATTAGACTATTATCAATTACATCGCCATTCTTTTCAGTTATTCTTTCATATGGTAAGTATTTTATGAGAAGTTCTAAAAGGTCAAATTTGAAAACTGGCTTTAATAAAAAATCATTTACTATACTATTAAACTTTTCTTTGTTTAATTGACTGCCCGATGCAGTAATTGCTATAATTGGAATGTCCTTTAAATCATTGTCTAACTTTATGATATTAGATGCCGTGTAACCATCCATAATCGGCATTTGCATATCCATGAGAATTATATCAGGACGATTTTTGCGGGCAATGCTTATACATTCTTCTCCATTTTCTGCTTCAATAATTGTAACATTAGATGGTTTCAAGTAATCTTTCAATAATTTACGATTGATAGAAATATCCTCTGCGATTATGATAAGCGGATTTTTAAATTGAATTTCTTTTAGCCAACTCTTATTCTGTTTCGTTTCTTCTTCAAAGTTTAAAGTTCCTACCGGGATATTAAAAAGAGATACAATAAAAGTAGTTCCTTTTTGATATTCACTTTCCAATGAAATATTTCCACCGAGTATCTCTACTAACCTTTGAGTGATAGTTAATCCAAGTCCAGTTCCACCGTAAAGAGTATAATTTTGATTAGCCACTTGCGTAAAGGGTTCGAAGATGCGATTCAATTCTTCTTTTGGTATTCCAATTCCTGTATCAGTAACAGAGAGGTGTAAGGTTATTTTACTGGTGTCTTCTGGATCATCAAAAGTTTTAATATTTATTTCTACACTTCCCTTATGTGTAAATTTGACAGCATTTCCAATGAGGTTAAATAATATTTGCCTTAAATATTTTTCATCTATCAGAATTCTTTTAGGAGTATTTTGCGAAATAGTAAAAGTTATATCAATTCCCTTTTCCGTTGCTTTCATTAAAAAGATAGATTGAACTTCTTTCATGAGAGTAGTTAAATTTATAGGTTGTGGATTTACAACTAAACGACCTGCTTCTACTTTAGATATATCTAATATATCATTAATCAAATTAAGAAGCACATTACTACTTTGGATAATATTAATTAAGTAATCTGTAAATACCTTATTCCCTTCCAATTTCTCCTGCAATATAGTTGAGAAGCCTACTATCGCATTGAGTGGAGTTCTGATTTCATGACTCATATTAGCAAGAAATTCCGACTTCGCCTTGTTAGCCGCTTCGGCTGCATCCTTTGCTTTTACGACTTCCTCTTCGGCTAGTTTTTGCTCAGTAATATCAGTGCGGATAGACAGATATTGAGTGATATTTCCATCTGTATTTAAAAAAGGAACTATTGTGCTTTGCACCCAATAAAATGACCCATCCTTTGCTTTGTTACGAAAGGTTCCTTTCCATACTTTTTTATTTTTGATTGTCTCCCAGAGAGTTTGAAAAAATTCTTTGGGATGATACGCAGAATTTATAATTCTATGATCTTTTCCAATAAGTTCTTCCCTTGAATATTTCGTAATAGCACAAAACTGCTCATTAGCGTATATTATTTTACCGGAAACATCCGTAATAGCTACTATGGTATGATTGTCTAAGGCAAATTTAAAATCCAAAAGAATCTTCTCAACTTCTTTCCGTTTTGAAATATCTGCAATGAGTTCTTTTGTTTTTTCTTCTACTTTCATTTCTAATATTTCTTTTTGTGATTTTACTAGATGTAAATTTTCGTCTCGCATAATATTGATTCTATCGCCTAACGCAAGAGAGAACATCAATGACTCCATTGCAACACCAATTAGTAGAGAGTTTCGAGTTAGGAATGCATATTCAATTATATTATTCATAGTCAGGAAGTAGAATGCTAATCCAAATAAAATCCATATCCACGCAAGAATGTAAAAAAGGGCATTATTTTTATTTTCTTTAAAGGCTAAATAAAGGCTCATAAAAAAAATTGTAAATATTTCCAATATACTTAGAATCTGATATGGAATTACCAGTTTGAAATGAGGCACTATAGAAAAACCATCTAGAACGCTGATAATGAGCATTGAGTATATGCTCATAACTTGAACTAAGATTTTATATTTTTTTCTTAGCGTTAGGTTTAAAAAATAAATCGCAAAAATACCACTAAATACAAAGCTTAAATTGACCCAAACATAGGGATGAGTGTTTAGAAAGGAGTATATTTCTGGATTAAATGCAAATTTCAAGAACGGGTAATTGCTGATGTAGGTGATGGCAGGAGTAGTGAAAAATACATAAATGGCATACCATAGATAGGTAATGTCCTTTGTAACAGAAAGCAGAAATAGATTGTATATAAACATGCCTAACATGAGTCCAATGAAACTGGCAATTAAAAAATCTTGCGTTGTTTTATTCTGTCCTAAAGTTCGAATGCTTCCGACTTGAATCGGAACTGCAATCGGTCTTTGGGTATAAATGCGGATATATACGATTTGCTGCTCTTTTTGATTTCCCAAAGGCAGCCAAAATAAATTACTCGGATATGCTTTGTTTGCATCAGGACGTATGGATCCCGTTTCTGTGACTAATTCATATTTGCCGTTACGATTTGCATAATAATCAATAGTCCATAAAAAGGTGCTTCCTAGTTCTAGCCATGCTTCTTTTCCTGATTGATTTTCGAGTAAGAGTTTTAACCAGTAGGCACTGGACGTTGGTCTTTTCGTGAAGACAGTATTTTGATTTAGTTGGAACTGGCTTTGCATTTCTGGTTTCAAAATGTCTTCGATTGAGAGTTTTCCTTCTTTGTCTTCTAAAAAATAAGTTTGTTTTCCTACTACGAGTAGGTCTGATTCATTTTGAAATAAAATCCTAGATTCAGTTGTTTGGTCAGCGAATAAACGGATGTTTGATAGAAATAACAATAACAGGATAATTACTATTTTGTGATGGAATTTTCTCAATAAAATCATGGTTGTAAGCATTATATATGGAAGACTAAGTTTTTTTTGATTAGGATTTATTGGATGTCTCTTCTAGAATTTCTAGCATAAGCATTGTCATATCATCTTGCAAGTTTCCATTACAATACTTATGAATGTTTTCATAAAGTTCGGCTAAGCACTCTTTGCCGGATATATTTTTTAACTTGTTGATAGTTTCATTGAATTGGTCTAAGCCATAAAGTTGACGATTCGAGTCGAAAACTTCAAACATTCCATCAGAATATAAAAGAAGTATATTTCCTTTTTTTAATTTAAAAGTATAATTATTAAATGTTGCATTTGGTTTTAATGCAAGAACAGGTCCTCTTCCTGATAGATTTACAATTTCATCCCCTTCCATAGAAACAATTGGATGGTGACCAGCATAAGAATAATGTAATTCTCCTCTATGCACATAATATTTTAGATAAACTCCAGAGAAAAAGTAGGGAGCAATGAGAGATGTAATTAATTGGTTAATAATGGATAGCCCCTCCGCCGGTGTAGTTTCTTTAGCGGAAGCAATTTTAAAGGCAAGTAGTATTATTCCAGACATGAGAGCAGCAGAAACTCCGTGTCCAGAAATATCTCCAAATAATAAATCTATCCTTTGATCAGTGTCAGATGGATAGTCTTCATAGGCAATTAAATCACCACCAATTTTATAGAAAGGTTTATAAAAACTACTAAATCGAAATAATTTTGATATGGGAAATTTATCGGTTATCAAAGAAGCTTGTGCTTTCGTAGCAATTTTCAAGTCACTATCCATTTTATTATAAAGGTCAAGGAGTTTTTCACGAGAGATTTTTATTTCTAGATGTGTTGCAACTCGTGCATACAATTCGGCAGGATTAAACGGTTTAGTAATATAATCCACTGCACCGAGTTCAAAGCCATACACTAATTTTTCTGGATCAGTGACTGCTGTTAAAAACATGATAGGAATTTCTTTTGTTTCAGGATTTGATTTAAGAATTTTACAGACTTCAAATCCATCCATTTCAGGCATTTGAATATCTAGCAAGATTAAATCGGGAGATTTTATTTTGACAGACTCGAGTGCTTCTTTGCCGGAAACAGCAATACTAATATTATATCCTTTGTTACGAAGCATATTTCCTAATACCTGAATGTTTTTGATGGTATCGTCTACGATTAGAATTAAATGTTTTTTAGTCGATTCCATCGTTATTCGGTATAAAGTTTTTCATTCTTTGGAGAAAAATCATTGAATTGACCAATTTGATTTATCTCTATCAAATCAAAGCTTTTAAACTTGTCAAATGGAATCACCAGTAAAGCTTCAATGGAAATTCAAATTTCTAAAAAAACTAGCTCACTTACCGTTGCCAATTAGTTGTCTTTGTTTGAAAGATACTGTCTAGAATACTGTCAAAGATACTGTGAAGAATACTGTTAGTTTTTTTAGAGTATCTTTGATGCATCGTCTATCGCCACTCAAGTTGAGGAAGCTTTCAAAGAATACCACCGATGCATACCGATAAAAAAAGATATGGATTCAAACTAAGTGTCACCCACCCATCGCTCTTGCTCTTAAGAAACCGAGCTATTGTCTGGGATATCTAATGATTGATGTCCCAGACAGAAAACGAAACTCAATGCTTCTCTCTAAGGGTCGAAACATATTGGGAATGACAATCTATCGTATCTTTTATCGGTGCTCTCGGTGCTCATCGGTGGTAATCAGTTTCTTGTTATTTAGAGCAAGCATTGGTGATGTCACTCTACAGCTTAGCGGAATCTTTCATTACCCCCATCATGCTGTTATATCCTAGAATTACAGTAGCCGCAGCGAAGCCACCCATAAGAGCGCCAGAGATTCCAGGTGAACAAGCATCAGCCCCAGTGATAAAAAGATTTTCGATTGGAGTCTTGACGCCCATCCAGTCTTTCGTATAACGTTCCGGTGTGCAGGGGATTCCGTATATCGTTCCTGCTTTGTGGTCTGTAAAGTATTCATTGGTCAGAGGAGTAGAGAGTTCTTTAAATGCTACCATATCTTTGTAACCGGGGAAGCGCTCTTCCATGAAGTTAAGCATACCTTCTGTTATCCTCTCCTTTAATTCTTTGTATTCAGAGCCACGATTTTTCCATTCTCCATTCTTCCATTTGGCAAAGGGAGCATAGTTTACAAAGCTTATGACTTCCCCTGTGAAGGATTCTGCTTTCGGATCTTTGAGAGAAGGGAAGGACGCATAACAAGCAGTAGGCTTACCTAGAAGTAGATTGTCTTTTTCTGCAAAATTCTTTTCGTGATCGATAGAATTGTAAATCCAGTAATTTTCTCCTTTGAATCCTAGTTTTGCGGGATCGTCTTTAAATCCCAAGTAGAGGGTAACACTACTTGCCCCCGTTACAAAATTGGAAATACTATCTCGATTGGGAAGATCAATATTTTTAGGAATGAGTTTTGTATAAGTGTTATATACTCCTGCATCTGAGACAATCACGGGTGCAAAGAATTCTTTGTCGAGAATGCTTTTTCCCTTTGTTTGTTTGACTTTTACACCTATTGCTTTTCCGTTTTCTAGAATGACTTCTGTCACTTCACTGAATATATGCATTTCACCGCCGTTCTTTTCAATGATAGGCTTCACGCTTTCGGCTATCGTTCCTGAACCGCCTACGGGATAGTAGCCGCCACGCAGATAATGAACCACGAGTCCAGCGTGCATATAGAATGCGCTTTCAGAAGGAGGAAGACCATAATCACCCCATTGAGACACAAGCACTGCTTTTAATACCGGGTCTTTGAAGTTTGTGTCCATATATTCTTTGGTGGTGAGCATGGGACTTTTTGCTCCGATTAATTTAAAGCTACTGGATTCTGAATTTAGAAGAGCAGGCTTTGCTTTGAGCGTAAACTGACGAGTAGCCCAATTCGAAAAAGATTTTACATCGGAAAAATAATTTTCAATAGCTACTTTCTCGGATGGGAAGGTTTCAATTAAATCAGAACGAAATTTTTCTTCCGTGCTATACTGATCGAATGTGATTTCGGGATACATAAACCTTTCAAATGGATCGTTCATTTTTTTCCAATCTACATTTCCTTCCGTTACAATATCAAAAAGTTTGCGGAGCATTTCTTCTTTGCCCATGTCGCCTACATAGTGTATACCTACATCCCAGAGATATTTTCCTTCTCGCTTAAATGTATGTGTAAAACCGCCTAGCTTAAAATGTTTTTCTAAAACTAAAACTTTTTTGTTTTTGAGCCTTGCTAGAATGCTAGCAGTAGTAAGAGCACCCATTCCGGAACCGATTATAATTGCATCAAAATGATTTTCTTTTTCCATTGACTTTTTCTTATCCTTGTGAAATCTAGTTTAATGTTGACAATGTAAATATTTATGTTACTCTTGTCAACATTAAAACATTATGAAAAAAACAAAATCCATTTCTTCTTATCATCACGGCGATTTAAAGAAAGCACTGATTGATTCAGGTGTAGAAATACTGAGTGAAAAAGGAATCAAGAATCTAAGCTTGCGAGAAGCAGCCAGGCGTGCAGGAGTAAGTCATACGGCTCCCTATCGACATTTTGAAGACAAAGATGCACTTCTCGCCGCCATTGCTGAAGAAGGTTTTCTTAGGCTTATTCAAAAACTAGAAGCAGGCATTGCCAAATATCCGAATAATCCACTCCAGAGACATTATGCAATTGGAGAAGCATACGTTCAATTTGCTGTCGAAAATCCAAATCACCTACAGGTTATGTTTGGCAATGTATTAGAGGATTACAAGAAGTATGCGAGCCTCAAAAAAGTTTCTGAAAAATCATTTGGTCTCTTAGTTGAAACTATTAAGGACTGTCAAAAAGCAGGCATCGTAAAAAAAGCAAATGCAATTCAACTCGCTTTAGTTGCCTGGTCGGCAATTCACGGTTTGTCGCTATTAACAATCGAGAAGAGAAACAAATGGATTTCAGAAAACAACTCCCGTATTATTAAAATTTTGGGAGATGTTTTATTTAATGGAATGAGGGCTTGAGTATTTATTCTTCTTTTGAAATCAAGGGAACTGTCCAGAGATCGTGCAAATTACATTTAGCAAAAACTTTTACTGTTTCTGGATTATGCTCTTTTTGGTTGAGCGTAAGTATAGCAATTGGGTTGTTGCCTCGTTCAAAGTGTTTGATGTCAATGTCCGCTTTATGCTCGTCCATTAGTCCAATGATTTCAATATAATGCCTTTCGGAAAATTTCCGACCAAGGACTTTTACCTTTACATTGTCTTTGGATTTTGATTTTTCAAAAACAATTTCAGGCAAATGGTCATTAGCTATTTGAGCCCACTCTGCCGGTTTATCTTTTGTGTATTCCTTTTGGGGAGATATTGACCTACTTGCTGGATCTAAGTTTAGCTGTCTATTCTCATTGTCTGCTCTATCTTCGCTCTCTCCCGTGCAGTAAAAGGAGTTAACCAGTATTACCCAAAACATGAGAGAAAGTTTTAAAAATTTGATTTGACTATTCATGATTTAGCTCTCCAAAAAATCTTCTGAATGTAAAGAAAGCTAGAATTCCCAATATCAAAAATCCCAAACCAATCGAATACTGTGCATTATTCCCTTGATTTATGTAGGCTAGCATAGTATTGATAGACTCAATAGCAAATACTACTGGAGCCTCATTTTGTTGTCTATGCACCCGAACAGGAATACTATTTTTTCCTACGCTGAGATACAAGTAATAGATAGATCCACTTTGAAGGGAAACGTGAGAATACACTTCCGTAATCGATGTTCCTGCTCCAAAACCGTCCCCGCCTATTTGAGAAAAATCTCCTACACTAGAAGGGTTTGCTAGATTTGTTCTCCATACTTCGATTCCTGTGGTAGCATTATCAAAACCTACATAAAGATAATCTCCATTTGCACTGAGCATAGTAACTTTTGTGTTATTCGCATCACCGAGGTTTGTTTTACCTGTTGTCCCATTTTGTGCGACTAACGACCAATCATCCGCATCGCATTCAGTAGCTGATCCACTAAGATTGGGAACACATTTCCATAACTGAGGAATTTCTGCTCCAAGTGGACAAACCTTATCATTTTTATTTGTTGTCCCACAAGAAGCATTAAATCCACAATTATTATTGGAATCACCACCAGTGGCAGTTCCATCATCCCAAAGTGCTTGCGTGCATGCATTTCGAATGAAGTAAAAATTGTTTTTGTATGTTTCCATATTTGGAATTGGTTTTTGTGCTGGGATTAAATCGGTAATAGCCTCGAGTCCAATTGTAAAATACTTTTTGTAATCGACTGAGCTTGGAGTAATGTCAACCCAATCAGGACAACCGCCTGCGGACGTACATCCAGCAGGATTATTATTAATAGATCGAACAATTCCACCTGTCTGTTCACATACTCCGGCAGAGTAAGTGCTTCCTTCAATACAAACTGGAGAGGATGCTTTATTATAAGAAATGGATCCCGAATTTGCAAAGTAAAGACGATCATTAAAGGAATTAAAAATCCCACCCATAATATCTGCTTGTGCCGGTTTAGTTGCGTGGAGTCTTCCAACCCCTGACATATAACGCATATTCAAATAGGCATTAGTCGAATTATTACAAGTAACCTCATTTGTAAGAGATCCTATTGTAACGGCAAATGGTCTGTTAGTCCCATCTCCAGGAACACTCCAATACACTTTACCATTAAACACGTGAATGGATTCTGTTACTTGGTTTTGTGTTACATTAGATCTCCAAGTTGCATTACAAGTTGGATCATAATTGTCAAACACCCAACTTGCATCTATGTAATTAAAGTTTAGAACTGAATCTAAGTCAGGTGTAAAATACAGATAATCATTATTACCCGCCGTATTTGCACCGGTTATAAATAAATACTCCGTTCCTCCAAAAGTTCCAGTAGCAAATAAGCCCCTACCGTTTTCATCGTTAGGTCCACATCCTACCGCAGAGGAATTATCTGCCGTACAACCTGTATAACCAATACTAGCAAATGGTGCTGATGCTGTGCTACCTGACGTTCTAGAGCCTGTAGAATCTTTTAATAATTCAAAGGTTAGGTTCTCAGGAGAAGAGTCATCCGCCTCGAACCGAGTTGCTCCATTTCCTTTTTGGTTGGGTCCTATGTAAATTTTATTTTGGTATTTGTTCAAATATCCAAATGTAGTTCCATCTCCAAACGGATCTGTGACAACAGGACCGTCAACGAAATTATGCGGAGTAGTTCCACATCCAGTAAAACTTGCTCTATCTTTTGGACTTGCTTGTAAATTTTCTGCTGTAGACTGAATTGCACTCCAAGCCGAATCATTAAATCCATCGCTATCAATTGCGTTAGCCGCTACAAGTGTATAAATACTTCCATTCTGATTTAGAGAATGCGTAATACAAACTTTTGAACTACTAGCTGTTTGACCTCCACACACTGTTCCATCTAAAATCTTTGCCTGTGACATGCTGCCAACTTCTGTGCCACTTACGATACCTTTTATCACATAACGTTTGTTGCACTCTGTTGTTGTATTACATTCAGCAGAGCCAGATACATTCATTCCAGAATTTACTGGCTTCGAAAATGTTACCACAAGAGAAGTCAGGGATGAGCAGGTAACACTTGTTACTCGTAATTTTTCTTGACCAATAAAGTTTGCATTGTTAGGACAGGTAATAGTATAAGAAGGATAATCTTTATGATGTATATTGTTCTTATTTGCTAAGACTGTATAGCTTGTTCCACTTGTTTGATTAGATGTAGTGAAATCATAGGTTTTATCATCGACTTTCACAATGGCAGAAAATGTTAAATTGGCAGCAGATGAGAAATTTGAATTGTCATTACAATTTCCAGTAACTGCGCTTGATAATGCTATTTTATAATTTCCAAGTGTAGTTGCTTCTGCATTATTAACATTCTCGTTATATACAACACGGATTGTAGTAGCGCTAGTAGAAGAAGCAGAGCTTATAGAAGGTGCTTGCACGCTAAAGTTTCCACTGATTGGATTTACTGATGGAATATTTACAGATGTATTTGGGACTGTAGCTGTGTCGGTTATCGTTCCAACAATTGTAATATAGTCTCCAACTGCAACCGTAGGACTCCCTGTGCCTGCAAACGTAAGAGTGAGTATATCGCCCGGACCATTCCAAGTTGCGGAAGTTACATTACCCCAGACATGCGAATTAGAAAGATTTAAGATACTGGCAATATTTCCAGAATTAATTGTAGGCTTGTTTGTGCTTTCTGAAAATGTAATCACTAAAGTATCATCATTGTCTACACTAGCAGATGCGATTGTATTCTCTGCTGCTACTGCGGTTAGAATAACAGGAGGAGCTTTGTCGTTAGTTACAGATGTTAAAATGGCAACCGTTGCTAACTCTGTGCCATTGCCCATCCACCTTCCTGTATTTTGTGAGAAACTAATCGATTTTAGGTCAGTTCCTGAAAGTGTGAAGTCATCTGTAAAAATTGTGACAACAGAATCATTTGGAGTTCCTGTATCATTATTGGGAGAAGCATTGAGTCCTGTTCCACTTGTGGCGGTATCCACTTTGATTGCAGCAATGCCCCCAACGGTAAAACGAGAAGCATCGGCGTCGTCTATCGTTGCATCATTTACATTAATCGAAAATGTAATCTTTGCTTGATCGATCTTTCCATTTTTATTTGTATCATATAAGTCGATACTGCTAATGGTTGGCCCGCCAGTTACTACTATTGCTCTAACGGTCGGATTACCATTATTATTCGCTGCATCAAAAATTCCAGAGGTCGCTACGATAGTATCTGTGTTATCCGCTGGCATTAAGGCTGAATTTGAATTTACGCTTACAACCAAATCAGTTCCGCAAGTATCCGCACCCATGCTAACCAAACTAGAAGCATTATTCCCACTCACATTATTATAAATAAAATCAGCCGATCCTAATTCCCCTCCCGCTCCACAAGCAGGCATTCCAGTTGCCGTCCATATCGGTTCAGAGAAGGTTAGTGTTATTAAAGTTGTCCCAGTTTGTCCGTTTGCTGAGACTAATACTGGTTTTGCTCTATCTGCTTCTATTACGGTTGCAGTATAGATTCTACCAATTGTTTTGCTGCCAGCAGTTATAAGATTGGGGGTCGCTGTCGTTGTTAAATTTGGCTTTGCGTCTGTATCGCTTATCGCTCCTTCGTTAAACCTTAAATAAATTATCGAATCATTTAAAGAATCTGCTTCTGGTGCAGCAGAGCCATGCGCTAAGACTACTCCTGAGTAACCGGTAACTAACCAATTAGTTTGAGCAGTTCCAAGGCTATTCAAAGCATATCCAGGAAATGTTGAATCATTTACAGCTTCTGAGAAGGTTAGCTTGTAATGATCAATCTTACCGTCGTTATCCGCATCCATTGTTTCGGCGGAAGCAATTCCTACATCATCATCTGTTATAGTAAGAGTATGAGCAGTCGTTCCTCCTAGCGTTGCATTCGAAGGTGCGGATAAAGTTAATTGAATCGTTTCATTGCCTTCATACTCTAAGTCTTGTAATACCGGAATATTTATATTTTGCGCTATCACACCTGCGCTAAAAGTTACTGTCACCGGAGAGCCAAGAGAAGTATAGTCTGTTCCAGAAGTTGCTGTTCCACCTGAATCAGAAACTGATACTGTAACTGTCTGCCCGGAAGCCTCGGAAAGAGTTATTTCTACAGTTCGAGTGGTGGAAGATTCATCTCCCGAAGAAGAAGTCGCAGCGGAAAATTGAACGGTTGGTAGCGGATCATCGTTGTTAATCGTATATGTATGAGAAGTGGTAGCACCTAGGGTTGCGTTCGCGGGATTTGAAATTCCTAGAATAATTGTTTCATCCGCTTCTCTTAGCGCATCATCTACAACTGTTATTGTAATGTCCTTCGAAGTCTCTCCCTGTGCAAAAGTTAAGGTTCCATTTGCAAGAGTATAATCTGTTCCAGCCCCTGTTGCAGTTCCTCCAGTTACAGTATAATTTACAGTAACAGATAATGCGGATACTGCTGATAAAATCACAGGTATTGTTACAGTTGTTGTTGTCTCTGTTGCGGAAGACGTTGCAGCAGAAAAGGAAACTGCGGGTGTAGTAGTATTTATTACTATAGCTTTGTTTGCGGCTAATGAATTTAATCCACCCATGGCGGCTAATGTTAATGTTGCGTTATTGTTCGCACTATCTCGAATCGTTCCACCGTTAAGTGTAAGAGCTGCTGTAGATTGGTAATCTAAATCTGCACTAGTATGTCCGGAGGCTACTGTATAAGTGAATGTTAATGTATTGCTTCCACTTCCACTTGCATAATTTATTACTGCGTCAGATCCACCTGTTTCGAGAGTTAATTGAGGTGTGCCTGTGACTGTAACAGATTTACTAAATGATACCTGAATCGAAATACTTTGTCCAATCCCATACATTCCGTTCCCTGTAGAGGAAGTTACATCTGTCACAGTTGGGAAAACTGCATCTATTACAAGGGCTTTGTTTGCACCAAGAGAATTTGCCGCTCCTGGTGTGGCTAATGTTAATATTGCGTCATTGCCAACCGTGTCTTTAATTGTCCCTGAGTTTAACGCTAAAGCTGTTGTAGATTGATAATCTAAATCGCCAGAGGCATGTCCTGTTCCGATAGTATAGGTAAAGGATAATGTAGATGTGCCGCTACCAGAAGCATAGTTTACAATTGCATCTGTAGTTCCTGTTTCGAGTGTAATCTGGGGAGTTCCTGTTACTGTTACAGCTTCGCTAAAGCTAACTAGGATTGAAATTACTTGTCCAACTCCATAAGTCCCGTCTGCTGTGGATGAAGTAACACCGGTTATGCTCGGAGAAGATGTGTCGATTACGATAGCCTTATTTGAACTTAGGGAATTAGCTGCTGATGGTGAGGCTAATGTTAATATTGCGTCATTACCAGCACTATCCTTAACTGTTCCTCCGTTTAATGCTAGGGCTGTTGTCGATTGATAGTCTAAGTCATTGGACGTTTGCCCAGCTCCAATTGTATATGTAAAGGTTAATGCCGATGTGCCGCTACCGGATACATAATCAACAATAGCATCTGTAGTGCCGGTTTCTAAAGTAATTTGGGGAGTTCCTGTTACGGTAACATTTTCTGAAAAATTTATCTGAATCGAAATCGTTTGTGCTACTTTGTAAGTTCCATTTGCGGTAGAGGAATTTACACTTGTAATTGTTGGAGAGGTTGCATCTATGATAATTGCTTTGTTTGCTCCGAGAGAATTTGCTGTTGCGGGAGCGGCTAATGTCAACGTAGAAGCATTGCTGGCAGCGTCGCTTATTGTTCCTCCGTTTAAGGCAAGTGAGGTCGTGTTTACATAGTCCAAATCACTCGATGCATTGCCTACGACAACTGTGTAGGTAAAGGTTAATGATGATGTGCCGGTTCCACTTGCATAATTTATGACTGCATCTGTTCCACCTGTTTCCAGTGTGAGCTGAGGAGTTCCTGTTACTGTTACATTCTCACTGAAATTTATTTGTATTGAAATTACGTCTCCCGTTTTGTATGTCCCATTTGGAGTTGAAGAATTAACGCTTGTTACTGTAGGGGAAGTCGTATCAATAACGATTGCTTTGCTTGCACCAAGAGAATTAGTCGTTCCCGGTGTCGGGAGTGTGAGATTAGAGCTATTACCCGCTGAATCATTGATTGTTCCACCTGATAGGGTTAGTGCTGCATTCGATGCATAATCCAAATCATTCGATGTATGTCCTGCTCCAATTGTGTATGTAAAGGTTAATGTCGATGTGCCGCTGCCACTGGAGTAGTTAACAACAGCGTCAGTTCCTCCTGTTTCAAGAGTTAGATTTGGAGTTCCTGTTACAGTTACATTTTCTGAAAAATTTACTTGAATAGATATAGTTTGACCTGACCTGTAACTTCCGTCTAAGGTAGAAGAATTAACACTAGTCACAGCGGCTGAAGTTGTGTCTACTGAGATTGCTTTATTTGATCCTAGAGAGTTTGTAGATCCTGGTGCGGCTAATGTCAAACTAGCAGCATTGCCCGCCGAATCAGAAATACTTCCCCCATTGAGAAAAAGTGCAGTGGATGACTGATAATCTAGATCGTTTGAAGTTTGTCCTGCACCGATTGTATAAGTAAAGGTTAATGTAGATGTTCCGCTACCGGATGAATAATTTACGACTGCTCCGTTGTCTAAAGTTAATTGCGGAGTTCCAATTACTACTACACTTTCATTGAAGTTGACTTGAATTGAAACGGATTGTCCTGCTCTGTAACTTCCGTCAGGTGTAGAGGACGTTACGCCAGATACTGCTGGACTATTTGTGTCTACTATAATAGATCGATTTCCTCCTAAAGAATTTGCTGCACCGGGTGCGGCTAATGTTAATATTGCGTCATTTACATTTCCAGAATCTTTTATTGTTCCACCGTTTAGTGTTAGAGCAGAGGTAGAAATGTAATCCAAATCTAGACTTCCATGACCTAACGCGACAGTGTAATTAAAGGTAAGTGTATTTGTTCCGCTTCCGGAAGTGTAATTAAGAATAGAATCTGTTGCACCAGTTTCTAAAGTCAATTGAGGAGTTCCTGTTACATTCACAGCTTGACTGAATGTAATTTGTATTGGGATAATTTGTCCTATTGTATAAGCACCATTAGCCAGAGAAGATGAAACGTTTACAATAGAAGGTAAATTTGTATTAACCACAATTGCTTTGTTTGCACCTAGCGAGTTTGTCCCACCTGGAGTGGCTAATGTTAAAACTGAATTATGTAATGCTCCATCTCGAATAGTCGCGCCGTTTAAAGAAAATGAATTTGTAGCGATATAGTCTAGGTCTGCGCTTGCATCTCCCGCTTGAACTGTATAGATACAGCTAAGAGTATTTGTTCCTGTTCCAGAACTACAATTAATTGTTCTATCGGTTGTTCCAGTTTCCAATGTTAACTGCGGTGTTCCTCCCGCAACATTGATTACTTCTGAGAATAATACTTGAATTGTGATAATAGCGCCTAATCCATATACTGCGTCAGATGAACTTGATGTTATACCCGTAATAAACGGGACGGCTGTATCGATTACTATAATTTTACCATTTCCAAAAGAATTGGTCGCTCCGGGAGCAGGGAGAGTTAGAGTCATATCAGTATTAGTCGCTACTGATTGAATGGTGCCTCCGTTCAGGCTAAGAGCAGTTTGACTTGCTGCATCTAGTCCTACAATATCTTCTCCATTTCCTGCCTGCACAGTGTAGGTAAAAGTCAATGTATCGGTTCCAGTTCCTGAAAGATAGTTTATACTCACAGAATTATTTAATGTTAAACGGGGGGTTCCTGTGACAGTAACTGCTTCGGCGAATTGAACGGTTATATTTATTGTTGCATTTTCCGCAAAATACCCGGTAGTCGCAGTTGTCGCAAGTTTTATATTACTTGGTAGCGCTGTTGGGGTTGTAATAACCGTTGGAGTTTCTGGTGCTGGTGTTGGAGTATTGGAAGGTATTGTTGGTGTAGCTGGCGTTGTCGTAGTCGGATTCTCCGGCGTTGGAGTATTTGCATTTCCTGTGGGACTAGTGGATGAACTACCCGGAGGAAAAATAAGAGGCGGAGTGCTACTGGATTTGCCAGTTAATCCAATTAGGGCTGCTATAGCTGGCCAAGCAGTGCAATTGGAAAATGATAAGCCTATGATGAGGATAAAGGCAAAATTAATTCCTTTCTTGATAGTTTGTGTATGAGAATATTTTTTTGTTTTTCTCAAGGGATATGAATTCATTGGTAACTCCTATGCATTTGATTTACGTGATGTGCCCTGTCCTTAACGTTATAAGGTAAATTGAGGCTAAGCTAATTGTAATGAATCAAACGAAGGAAGGAGGAGGTGGAATATCTGAGTTTATGTAGAAAGTTCGAGTGCGAGAAATACTTTTAAATTCTTCTGTAATAGAATAAAAAATGATTATTTGTAAATGGTTTATGCTTCCGGTTTCTGAATGAATAAGTTCTATACTTCGATTCATATCAATGGAAGTAGATTTCTGACTCTTTACTATCAGATAAATTGCATTAGACTTTTGAGTATAGTTGTTTAGGATTCTATCAATACGCGCGCTGTGAATATAATACGGAATTAAAATTAATGAAATTAGTGAAGTCCATTTATATAATTCTAAGAAGCGGCGTTTCATAATATATTTCCTATTCATATATGACGAAAAGAATTAGTAAAAAAATTATTATTAGTTATTATATTCTTAATAGAATAGTATTATATTTCGAGCAGAAAAATCCTATAAATCATGTTCATAGCATTCAAGAGACTTTTAATAAGTAATAAAAATACCTACCAAGTCAATAAATTATAGACAATTTTATGTTGACTAATTTGACATAATGAATAGAATGATTTCCGCCTTATTGAGGTAGGCAGAAAAAAATGGAAACATTAACTAAAATAGAGACTACAAAGAAAGAAGAGGATGATTCGAAAGAGAAAGAATCCAAAAAGGTGATCACAAAATCTAAAATCTCAATTAAGAGAGATCCGAAGCTTAGAATGTCTTATATTGTTCCTGAAGAAATTTATCCTGAGAATATTGACCTATGACCTCTCCCCGGCTTCCCATATAACTTTACCCACATTTTTTCATAATAAGTTGAATTTTTGAAGATTACCACCGATGAACATGCGAAGGCGTTTGTCGCGAATACTTGGAGCGAAGGGGGGACAGTGCACCCTTCGCTCCAAGTATTCCATACCTTCGCCTTCGCCTGGTAATCCGTTTCTTATTATTTAGCGGCAGCGTGGATACGGTTATGGAATATATGTATAGGGGTTAACCAGACGTTTGCGCTGTTGGAATTCTAACTGTAACAGGAACCCACTCTCCAGAAAGATTTTTGAATTCTTTCTTTCCTTTTCTCAAAGCGTCTAGTTTCATTCCTTCTTCTAATACATGCACGGGAGGTTTTTTCAAATCCCAAACTAGTCCTACAAAACTCATTAGCTTAAGAATATAATACGTAAAATCATATTCATACCAATAAAATCCTTGGTTAGCTGAATGTCTATAGTAGTGATGATTGTTATGCCAGCCTTCACCCATAGTGATGATAGCTAAGAACCAATTGTTTTTACTTTCGTCACCAGCGTCAAATCTTGGTTTACCGATGATATGAGTTAGAGAATTAATTGTCCAAGTTCCATGTCCTAAGAAAAAAGTAGCGACTGCATATCCATACACTAAAGCTGGAAAGCCAAACATTCCAAGTATAATTGCGAATACTAAAGCTGGGACCCAGTGGTATTTATCCAACCAAACAATCTCGGGATACTTAGCGTAATCCTTAACAAGCTTAATATCATACGCGTCATTTTCCATTTTTAGAAACCATAGCATATGAGAATTCCAAAATCCTGTTAGCTTAGGAGAATGTAAATCTTTGTCTGTATCAGAATACTTATGGTGCATTCTATGGTGAGCTGCCCACCAGAGTGGACCTTTTTGTTGAGTTGTGCAAGCAAGCCATCCAAGGATAAACTGCATTACCCGCGATGTCTTATATGCGTTGTGCGAAAAATATCTATGATAAACTCCGGTTACGGCAAACATTCTTACGAAATAAGATGCAACCGCTAACCAGAAAAGTCCCCATGTGAAAGGAACGGTGAATACGAATAAAACCGATGATGAAATCAGTATAAATGCAACCAATGAAATATACGATCCTACTTTGCTTTTTTCTACTATTTGGGTTTCCATTAATCCCACCTTTTATATCTATTTAAACTGAACAGGGTTAGTTAACCCTATTCGTCTTCTCCTTGAGATGCAAACTAAGAGCAAAAAGTTGCAAAAAAAATTCATTTTAAGTTCTAATTTGTCCGGCGATAGCTTTATAATAGAAAAAATTGTATTTTTAGAGATTATACCCTACTAATATGACATAAAAAGGAGCAATACTTGGAACTAGTTCTCATCACAAACCTGATTGTAATGATCATTTTCGGTCTAGGAGGCTTTTATTTAGCCAAATTCAAATACCAAGCAGTAAATGGCGTTAGCCCGGAAGAGTTAAATGCCCTTCGAAATGATAATGCCGTTTTACAGACTAAGCTAGAGCAGGCGACTTTGTCTTTAAACGATAAAGAGCGTCTTCTTAAAACAGAAGAGGATATGACTCGCAACCTCGGAAAGGATTTGGCAACTAGAAGCTCTGAGTTAAAATCATCCGATGATCGCAATAAAGAATTGGAAGCAAAATATGATTCTTTAACCTCTGAATTCAAATCGCTTCAGGTTAAATCCATTGAACTAGAGAAAAATCTTTCAGGCAGAAATATAGAATTTAAAACGCTCGAAGAGAGTATGAAAAAACAAAAAGAAGAAATCGAAAAACTAAATACAAAGTTCAATGATGAATTTAAGAGTATTGCAAATCAAATTTTACTGAATAATTCTTCTTCCTTTAATAAACAAACGGGTGAAACACTGGATACTATCCTGAAACCGCTCAGAGAGAATCTAGAGAAATTCGAGAAGAAAGTAGATAGCACTCGTATAGAGCAAGCAAAAGAAACTAGTTCTCTAAAAGAGCAGATTTCTCTTTTGGAGAAATTGAATACCTCCATGACAGAAGAAGCGCGTAATCTAACGAATGCGCTCAGAGGAGATAATAAAGCTCAAGGAAATTGGGGGGAAGGAATCTTAGAAAGAATTCTAGACAAATCAGGACTTGAAAAAGGAAGAGATTATACTATCCAGCAACAGTTTAGTTCTGAAGATGAAAAGCGTTATACCCCTGACGTAATTGTAAATCTTCCCGACAACAAAAATCTGATTATCGACTCCAAGGTTTCTCTTGTTGCTTATGATAATTATTGTAGCACAGACGACAAAGAACAAAAAGCCAAATACCTAAAAGATCATATTGATTCTTTATATAATCAGATTAAAATGCTTTCCGCAAAAGAATACTTTAAACTAAAAGGACTCAACACTCCTGATTTCGTTTTATTGTTTATTCCAATAGAACCTTCCTTTTCACTCGCTATGCATGAAGACCCAGGAATCTACAATCATGCTTTTGATAAAAATATTTTACTCGTGACTCCTACAACTTTAATCGGAGCCTTGCGCGTAATCAGTGTTATCTGGAAACAAGAGAAACAAAATCGAAACGTAAATGAAATTGCAAAAGAAGCAGGTGGAATGCTAGATAAGTTTCAAGGATTTGTAGAGGACATGAAAAAAATCGGAGACTCTATTGCGAATACAGACAAAGTTTACCATTCTGCCTTTAATAAACTTTCTACGGGAAAAGGAAATCTAATCAATCGTGCACGGAAGATTGAAAGCCTAGGTGGCAAGGGAAGCAAAGCACTTCCGGAAGACCTACTTGGTTTAGAAGAGGATTAGTGGATAATTGTTGTTTACTGCTGGACGCAAAGTAAACGTGGGAGGGCTGCATTACATGGTGGGGGACCACCTCCGCTGATACTTGCGACTGTGAGCATTGTTGCTTGACCAGCTTGCCCATTACCCGTTGTCGATGTCCAGTCAGTAGCGCAACGGTTTGACGAAGTTGTCCAGTCTGTATTAAGACCAGTCCAATAAGGAATGCCCGGAGTATCAAAGGAGTTTGTCAAAGGAAACACAAAAATACTATTTGCATTGGTTGTCTTAATTAGAGTTGTTCCGTCAGTTCTAAAATAACTAGTATTTGGTAAAAAACCCAATCAACTTGACCATCGCCTGCATTTGCTGTATTGGAAGCCTTTCGATTCGTCCCATCCACAATCATTGCTTTGTATGTATGCGGCAGAATGGAAGGCTTTGCTCCATCTGAATTACAGAGTGCATCGGCTCCTGCGATTCCACCTAAGTTTCCATTCAAAGTAGAGGAAGAAATAAATGTTCGTTTTTCTCCTACATCCATATTTGTAAGAGTTAAATCCGCTGGATTGAGTCCATGATAACTCGCATCACCACTGGTTGAATTACCAATCACAATGTTGTAATTAATATTTCCGTCTGCAACGGAATCATCAACTCCATTTACAAAAACTGTTTGTGGAGTATTGTAATTAGCCGGTGTGAAGGTTAAAATTGCAGTGCTAACCGTTCCCTCAGCGGTATTGGAACTAGAAATGGGAATGGTCACATTGGCAGTCGGCGCAGAATTTAGTCGAACTGTAAAACTTGCAGTGAGGCCAGACTCATTTGTATTTCCACTGATGGCACTTACAGTTATTCCAATAGAATCGTTATCGGCGTTAATTACATCTACATCAGATGGATCTAATCCGTTATAGTTTGCATCTGTGCTAATTGCATTTCCGGTCAAAATTTTATAAGAAATACTTCCGTCGGCAATTGCATCATTGACTCCATTTACAAAAACTGTTTGTGGAGTATTATAATTAGCCGGTGTGAAAGTTAGACTCGTTATGCTAACTGTTCCTTCTGCGGTATTGGAACTAGAAATTGGAATTACCACATTAGCTGTTGGTAGAGAATCTAATACGACTGTAAAACTCGCAGTGAGTCCTGATTCCGTTGTAATAAGTCCTGCTGTGGGCGTAAGAGTAATACTGCCTGGAATAGCAGTTTGCGTAAGAGGAGCTGAACTTGAACTCGAAACAGATGTAGGAACCCGAAGGAGATATGAAAGATAAGCGATATTAGCCAAATCAGGAGACAAATTCGGTATGCAGCTTACTATAGGAAATGCAATAAAAAAATATAAAGTATGCTTTTGAATAAATTTCATAAATCACTCCTTCCATGCAAAAGAGAAAAGATAAATTCAATATCTCCTCCTTTCTTTTTTTTAATCAATGTAATTGTTCTTAGATTAACAACTAGCTAATGCTATACTTTCAGATTTCAATTAAAAATTCAAATCGACTTGAAAACTAAGGTCTTAGCTTGTGGGGACAAACCATTTTTCGACATAGGCCTTTCTTATAAGCGTTATCTTAAATTGGAAAAGAGTAGATTCTTCATGGATTGGATTATATCCTCATATGGTTCAAACTCTGGAGTGTCTTTATGAGAGAGTAAGTAATCAAATCGAACGTTAATAGTATCGCCTAACGTAAAGGAAAAGAAATTTGGTTTCACTTCAATTGATAGATCAGAGATAAAGTTGTGGTTAAGGCTCGTTACTTGGTGATTCATTAGATCGATTAAAATTTCTTTATACACCTCGAGCGAAAGTTCTTTCTCATTAGAAACAACAAGCCGAGGCTTCGGACTTACAAAGTCTCTCACCTCTTTATAGCTCAAAAAAATCTTCTCCGCTTTGCTGAATACTTTAACTTGCGTGAGATATTTATACCCAGATGCAACCGGACCACCTGCTTCATAAAATTCTATTGCAACCGGATATTCTTTAGTGTTCGAATAATCTAAAATATTCAATATTTCCTCTACAAAAGATAGTTTTAAAACTAATACAAACTTTTTCCAGAACTTTTTTAGCAAAATTAACGTTTCCTTTCGATTGTAATTACTCGGGAGGGTGAATAGTTTAGAAAATGGATTGGAAAAAGCTGGCAAAGTCCATAGATGACTATTATGGCTATGACTCCCAAGTATTTGCCTAGAATAGGCTTTGTATGTTTGATTGTTGTTCAATCCATTTTATCAAAGGACATTCCTGATTTTGGAACTGTGAAGGAATCTGTTCGATCTTCTGAATTGATACTTTTGGATAGGCATGGTAAGCCGCTCCATGAAATACGAAATAATAAAATCAGCCGTAGAATGAATTGGGTGAGTCTAGATGGCATTTCTGCGGCAGTCATTCATTCTCTACTCATTGCAGAAGATAGACGTTTCTTTGAACACAAAGGTGTGGATTGGAAAGCTATTACCGATGGCGCATTACGGTATTTTACCTTTCGAGGCAAAAGGGGAGGTAGCACGATTACAATGCAACTCGCTTCCATTCTTGATATAAGGCTAAAAGGAAAAGCGGGAGGTAGATCTATTTCTCAGAAGTGGGACCAAATCCGTTATGCGCAAGAGATCGAAGAAGCATGGACGAAAGAAGAAATTTTAGAAGCCTATTTAAACTTGGTGAACTTTAAAGGAGAATTAGTTGGAATCGATGCAGCCTCTCGCGCACTCTTTCAAAAAGAAGCGCATGGATTAAATGAAATAGAATCTAGCATCATTGTGTCTTTTTTTAAATCTCCTTCGGGAAAAGAATCTCGCATTGTAGAGAGAGCCTGTTATATTGCAAGAGAGCAAGAAAAAGAATTAGACTGTGATAAGATTAAAGGAAAAGTGCGAGAAATATTTTCGAGGACATATTATATAAAACCTCGAAATGGTTTTACCTATCATATTGCGCACGAACTAAATCAAACAGGTGTGCAAGAGTTAAAGACTACACTTGATAAAGACATTCAAATCTTTTCACAAGAAATTCTTCGTAAACAATTACTAAATCTAAAAAGTAAAAACGTAAAAGACGGAGCAGTATTGGTATTAGAGAATAACACCGGTAATGTGCTTGCCTATGTTGGTGGAGCAGGAAGAGATACTTCCTCTGCCTATGAAATTGACGGAGTAAAATCAAGAAGGCAGGCTGGATCTACGCTCAAACCTTTTATATACGGGCTTGCCTTACAAAATAAAATCATAACGGATAACACGATATTAAACGACAATCCGGTTGATATACATGTAGGAACAGGAATTTATAGTCCTTCGAATTATCAGGATGCTTTTCACGGAGATGTTTCTGCTAGAATAGCTCTTGCTTCTTCTTTGAATGTTCCTGCTGTGAAAGTATTGGGAATGTTAAGCCTGGATGAATTTGTATTTAAGTTGGGAGAGTTGGGATTTACTGAATTAAGAGAAGCGGATTATTATGGTTTGTCTTTGGCTCTAGGTTCTTTAGATATTAGCTTAAAGGAATTGACGAACGCATATCGAGTATTAGCCAATGGAGGAGTCTATTCTGAAATTCGAATTAAAGAAGATGATCCTAAGAGTGTAACGAAGAAAATTTTTACCAAAGAAGCAACGGAAATAATCAGTGATATTCTTTCTGACAAAGAAGCAAGGGCGCTTAGCTTTGGATTAGAAAACCCTCTCGTAACAAGACATACTAGCAGTGTTAAAACGGGAACTAGCAAAGATATGAGAGATAATTGGTGTATTGGGTATAATCATAAGTATACGGTGGGAGTATGGGTAGGAAATTTTTCAGGTGAGCCTATGTGGAATGTAAGCGGTGTTACGGGAGCAGCTCCTGCTTGGCGCGATATAATGAATCGGCTTTCTGAAGGAGAAATCTTAGTAGAACAAACGAAACATCCTAAGAGCGAGAATGTATTTATTAAATCAGAAATTCAAAATAAAACTAGCCTGATGAGAATTACGTATCCAGCAAATCATACTATTATTGCGGTAGATCCTGATATACCGGAGAACAACCAGGCTATATTTTTTGAATCAAGCAAAACAGATAAAAGCGTTTACTGGGTGTTAAATGGTAAAAAGCTTGAAGAAGTAAAAGGGATTTATCTCTGGCATCCAAAGACAGGCAAATACAAATTATCCATTAAAAATAAAAAGGACAAAATTTTAGACGAAGTGGTATTTGAAGTAAGATGATAAACTATTTTAAGAAAACTCCTATAGAACTTTTCGAATCTTATCCAAGTTTTGAACTCTATATCAAAAGAGAAGACAAGACCTTTGCAGGTTTTGGAGTGAAGCTAAAGAAGATATACGGACTGATTCAATTCTTAGAGCGCGGTCATATCAAAGATGTGCTTATCTATGGAAATCCACATTCTAATTTTATGGCGACATTCATTACTGTATTTAAACAAAAAGGATTTACGGTTCATACTTTATTCTACACGAATGATCGGAATCTAATCACTGCTGATTCCATTTTAAGTAAACGATTTTCAGATACGGTAATTCATACCGGCTCTAAGTCAAATCGAGAGTTCTATATCAATGAATTTAAAAAAGGATTTCCGAATGGATTTGTAATTCCTGAATTTGGAATTCATGAAGCGGGGCTAAAGGGACTTAACCTCCTTTGGAAGGATTTGGAAGAAACAAACTTACCTGACTATTTGTTCTTTGATATTGGAACCGGATTTACTGTGTTATCCGCACTCGCATACTTCAAAGAAAAAGAGATTCAATTAATTGGTGTCGCAATCGGAAATAAAATAGATAAGATACCAAATGATCTAGCCGCTAATGCAGAAAAGCTAGGCTTAGATAAATCAATAATCTCAAAACTAAAAATCCTAGAGCCAACTACTTCACCCGCCTTTGCAAGTAAGAATAAAACACTCGAAGACTGGATTCGTAAAGTATGGAAAGAAAAACAAATCCCATTAGAGCCAGTCTACTCCGGCAAAACACTATTTACCGTTACTGATTATATCAAGAAGCAAAAGCTCAAAGGAAAAGGAATTTATTTACACCAGGGCGGATTATTGAATCACTTGAAATATTTTGAATAGGTTTATTCTTTCTCTTCTTTTCTTAGCAATATGGGAAAAGAATTACTCTATCTCGGTTGTTAAACTCATTGTCTGAATCAGGATTTATAGGATTGGCAGGATTTTGCTGCTGCCGAGCATCTTAAGGTGAGGCTTGGGAGTTCCCATATTTTATCTATTTCCAGAGTTCGTTTTAATTGAATTAAAGTATACTTACTTTCCTTTCACTAAATCACTCCTAACCCTTTTAGTTTTTCAACTTTATCCTGCTCAAGCATTCCATCTTTATGCTTTGCCTTTTGCCGCATTAGCCAACCATAAATTTTTGTAGGATTTCGATTTTCGTCAGCAGACTTAAATATTCCCTTCTCAATTTGATCTTTTAGTTCTATAAAATTTTCATCCCATAACTTTTCTTTCGCCGAATCATTTTCTAAATCAAAGCCAATTTCTTTTAAAAGATCAATTTTTTCTTTTTCTAATTTTCCTTCTTTGTATTTTGTTTTTGCCGCGTAAACCATTTATATAATTTAGTGACCCTTCCATTCTCATCTGTAGATTTGAAATTTCCTTGTTCGATTTGATTTTTTAATTCAACAAAGTATTCATTCCAAGACTTATCATTTTTTTCAAAAATCTGATCTTTTCCAAGGTCAATTCCTATTTCGCTAAGAATTTTAATTTTTTCTTTCTCAAGAATACCCTCTTTGTACTTAGCTTTTTGTCTTTTTAACCAATTATATATAGCTGATGTATTTCCTTTTCCATCAGTAGATTTGAAAGTCCCTGTCTCAACTTGACTTTTTAATTCAAGAAAATATTCACCCCATGATTTTTCTTCAATCATTCGGTTATTTTCGAAATCAATGCCTATTGACTGCAAAAGCTCAAATTTTTCCTTTTCAAGATTACCTTCTTTGTATTTTCTTTTTTGTCGCTTTAGCCACCAGTAATTTCTTACATTCTCACTTTTTTCATCTTTAGATTTCAGATTGCCGTTCTCAATTTGTTTTTTTAACAGAGCAAAGTTCTCATCCCAAGTTTTTTCAATTTTTTCAGTCTCTGATTCATTTTCAAGGTCAAAGCCAATTTCTTTTAACAAATTGACTTTTTCTTTCTCTAAATTACCGTGTTTGTATATTGCCTTTTGCCGCGTGAGCCATCGATACAATACTGGAGTAGAGCCGTCTTCGTTAGTAGATTTAAAAATACCTTTTTCCATTTGACTTTTTAATTCAATAAAATTTTCATCCCATGATTTTGTATTTCTTTCAAGCATCACTTCATTTTCAAAATCAATTCCAATCTCTTTTAGTTTTTCTATCCTATCTGATTCTAGTTTTCCTTTTTTGAAGAACATTTTTTGATTCATTAACCAAGAATAAAGATTGTTACCCTTTCCATTAATGTTAACCGGGAGTTTATCTGTATTATTCTCAACAAAGTAATTTTTAACTTTTTGATACTTTTCATCCCAAGTTTCATCATGTGCATTAGGTTCCCAAGGAAATCCTATCAAGTCTAATTTTTCCTTTCGTTCTTTTGGATATTCCGAAGTATTTTGAGATTGACCTTTCAGCCAATTTCTTTGAGCAGCACACCATTGTCCGATCGAACCTTCATTAAAGGTAGGCCAACGCTTGTTCTCCTCATAAAAATTAGTTAATGCCTGAAATTTATTTTCCCAAGCTTCTTCCAATACTTCATTCGCATTTCTCCAATCGAAGCCTATCTCTGCTAATTTTTGTATTTGTTCTGGAGGAAGTTTTCCTTTTTTATATTTCTGTCGCTGGGCAACTAACCAAACGCCTAACCTTGATTCTATCTCATTTTTATTCTTTTTTCCATAAATAGGAAAACAGTCATTTAACTCTTTGAATTTTCTTACTTCCTGAAAAGTATCATCCCAAATTTTCTCATCTGTTTTTTTATTTTCAAACCTATCAATGAATTGCTTGAAATTTAACTCTTCTAATAATTTTCGTTTGGATTCATCTAAAGTTTTATTAACAAATTTATCTACCTGATTTCTAAGCCAGTTATAAATATCTTCATTATCACTTCGAGAAGGAAATTCTTCATTCGTAACAAACCATTTTTTAAGTTTTTCATAAAATTCATCCCATCTATATTCAAATGGCTCAAACGGAAAGTTAATCGAATTTAGTTTGGCTAATCTGTATTCTTCTAGCAATCCTTTTTTGTAATCTGAACGAATTCTTAAAAACCAAACACCTAATCTATGGGCGACAGGTTCCTTATTTCTTTGACTCGGATACTTATAATTATTCTCTTTCAAATAACTTATTAGCAAATCAAACGTTTCGTCCCATACTTTATCTTGAAAATTGCCTTTAAAATTTAGATCAGCAATTCTTTGTTTACGGATTTGATAAATTTCTTCGTTTTCTTTCTTACCTTTTTGAATTTGAAGCCATTGATAAAGATATGCATTTTCTTCTTTCGAAGGTTCGTAATCATGCGATAAACGATATTCTTTCAACTTTTCAAAGTTTTCCTCCCAATTTCTATCTTGTAAACTTCCTTTGAAATTTAAGTCAGCAATTCGTTGCCTTCGATTTTTATAGAACTCATCTTCTCGTTTATCGTTTTTTTGAGCTGTTAACCATTGACTTAAAACTGCATCATCTTCTTTCGATGGCTCATATTCATGTGTTAATCGGTATTCTTTTAGTTTCTCAAAGTTTTCTTCCCAATTTAATTCATGCGAATCCCATACAAAATCAATAGTATTTGTCTCTAAATATTCCTTAAACTTCATAAACTGCAAATCCCATGATCTTGCAGTTCTATCAATGATTTGGTCAAAGATAGAGTTTTGTAGTTTTTCTCCAAATCCTTCCAAGAAGATTTTTTCTTCCTGCTTTAACTCAAAGGAAACTTCAATATGAGACGATGATTTTGATTTTTTACCTTTTCCAAATGCGATGGAATTTATTTCTTCTTGCAACCGTTCATCTTGGTCACAGAGAGAGCGGATAATAGAGATTAGATTTCTGAATTGGCTTTCTACGATTGCATCTTCTACTTTGTCTTGGTTTACATGGAATACTGGAACGACGATATACCCGATTTGTTTATTGCGAGAATGGTCTAGTCGGAGTGCTCTACCGGAAGCTTGGACTATATCTACTTTTGAATTCTTGGGATCACAGAAATAAACTAAATCAATTGCTGGAACATCTACACCTTCCGTTAGACAGCGCGCATTTGCGACGATGGATTTTTCGGAAGTTTTGAATTGATTGAGGATAATGGCTCTTTCACTCGTATGCTGTTCTCCGCTTACATAAAAAGAATCTATTTCTTTGAAAAGTTTTGCATGTCGTTCTGAAAATTTCTTTGCATAGGTTACTCTAGAATGAAATGTAATAGCATGATTGGCATTGTATTTTTTCATTACAATTTCTAGAGCGTAATTATTTGCCCAGTCTTCCATTGTAAATTCATCCGAGCCTGCGTATCTTCTTTCTTCAATGAATTCCCGTAATTCTGAATCTTTGACACCAATGGCGATGATTTTATAATCCACTAAGATGTTTTTCTCAATCGCATCTTTAAAACTCATTCGATAGATTTCTTCGCCAAAGATTTTTGCATCATTCATATCGTAGAGAAATTCATCGTCGTTAGTCGCTCGTTGTTTCAGTGTATCACTCACAACTCTTGGAGTCGCAGTCATATAAAGTCTTCTGGCTGCTGGAAGTTTTATATTATCATGGACTAATCCAAATAAGCCTTGTGTGGTTCCTGCTGTCTTATGCGCTTCATCACAAAGAATTAAATCAAATTTAAAATCAGAGTCTTTTATAGATTCAATAATTACGGGTAATGACTGGTATGTGCTGAAAACTACTTTACCCACATTTCGATTTAAGAAAGAAAAAACTTCCTTTGGATCAGTAGATACAAACCCACCTACTTCATACGAATGAGAGACTAGAGAATCAGCTTCTTCTGAATTGATGTCCTTTTCTGAGCAAACAGAAATGTAATGATAGGGATTTGATTTTTGTTTTGCCCAATCATTTTTAATTTGCCTGAGCAGTGCGAGCGACGGAACTAACACAAGAGTATTCTTTGCATTTAGCCTTTCTTTTATCCAAAGTGCAGTAAGAGTTTTACCCGCGCCGCAAGGAAGAATTAATTGCCCTCGAGTATTAGATTGAAAATATTCTATCGCTGAGTTAATCGCTGTTAGCTGATGTTCCTTTGGAGAATACTTTAAACTCTTTTGTTCTACTCTGCCGAATAACGCTTGGTATATTGATTAAAAGGTTGAATCTTGAATCGAGAGTAAATCAGAGATTCCATAGAATGTAAAATGCTCATTTCTTGTAATAGAAACTTGGTCGATTCCAGATACATTTGAAAATACAATATACCCATCTGCTTTAGGACAAAACGCAAATAAGTGTGCAATGGAATCCGGTTTCCAATGTAGAAAAATAGATTCATCAGTTCTATATTTGCATTGAACCGCAATGAATCGATTTTCATTATCTTCCAATAATAAATCTATTCCATGCTCTACTTTTCCCAGACCAAGCTTCTTTTTGATTGGTTGCGGTATATCGTTGTATAACCATACATTGATATAATCATCTTTGACTGATGGCTCGTGTAGATAATAAAGCTTAGTAAATTCTTCGAATAGTTTTCCCGCAAATACAGTTCCTTCTATTTGCAAAAGGGAATCCATTTCCTTTTTTATTTCAATCCAAGCCTTTGCATTTTCAAGGATAGAAGTTAGTTTATCTGTAATTTTATTCTGGTGCATAATACTCGAAAAACGGAAAATGTCTTTATGTAGTGACCATAAAGACAAAGTAATTCTGTTTTTGAATGAATTCTTGTCAAGGGAAAGTATATATTACTCAAAATAACTAGTAATATAAATTCATACTCTTGCCAAAGGGGATTGCTCCTACTAAGTTAAACAAGTTCTAAAAGTCAGGGGATTTCAAGAACATAAAGTCTCAACTAACCAACACTAACCGCCATATCTCGTTT
>JADJFV010000005.1:300000-384941 GCA_016708435.1 Leptospiraceae bacterium
GACTATTTAGACCCATTCCAGCTGTGAGACTATCGCCGAAGAAGATTATTTTTTTTCGTGAGTCTGTTTCGATTTTCTTTGCCGGACTGCCTTCATTTGATTCTGATTTACATGCATAAAAAATTCCAAGAGTAAGAATAAGTAAGTAAGTGATTTTATTTTTCATAGGTTTCTAAAAAAGTAAAGCAAACGACAAAGCTTTTTGTCAATCTAGAAAATTTTAAATGGAGCGAGTAGCCGGGGAAAATAAACCTAAGAAAGCTTTTTTTAATTGACGTAGGATTTTTGCAGAGATTCGATGCATGGAATATATGGATAAAACAGATTCTTATTTAGTTGGTATATTACCGGAATACAATTTTAGATTTTTACTAGCAGATTGTTCTAATTCTGTAAGAGAAGTAATTCAAAGACATGAAATGGAAAATTCTTCTGCAACACTTGTCGGAAAGACAATGATAGCGGCGTTTTTTTTAGCGGGTCTTGTAAAAGAAGAGACAATGATTAGCATACAACTAGAAGGAGAAGGGGATGTCGAGCGGGTAATGGCATACTCGGATAGAATGGGTAGAATGAGAGGAATGGCAAAGCACAATACCATTCAAGCAGATCCATCTGATACCACTCTTGGAATTGGAAAGGGGATATTCCGTGTTACTCGCTGGGGCGGAGTGCAGAAGTTACACCAATCTATTACTAAATTAGAAGACACTGTATTCGAAACAAATCTACTAAATTATATCAATGAATCAGACCAATTGATTTCTTTTGTATCTATCTTCACAGATATTGACGCAAGACCTGTGCGTGCCTGCGGAATGATCTTTCAAGCTTTACCTTTTACAAGCTCAAGACAGATTGATGATTTGATGGATAAGATTTCAAATATTGATATCGATCAATCCAAAATATTTTCGGGAAGTATAGATAGCACATTGAAGCTAATGGAGAATATGCTCGAAACCAAGGCTGATATTTTGGAAGTAGGGATTCCCGAATTCTACTGTGGATGCACACTCGATAAAATTAAAAATGTAATTGTATCAATCGGAAAAGAAGAAGCGTATTCGATCATAGAAGAAAGAGGAAACATAGAAATGATCTGCGAATTCTGCCGCGAAAAATACCTATTAGACGCAGAAGAAGTAAGACTTTTATTTATTTAAACTGAACCTAACTCCAATTTTTATTACTTGTATTGTATTACCGATAAAGTCCCCTTCCCTAGGGTGGATTAGGGAAGGGGCTACTTATTAGGATTCTACAAGTAGTTAAAGTCCGGGGTTAGGTCACACTACTATAAAACAATGCAAATTACATACAATTTAAACGAAATAGATAAACCAGTATCTTGCTTACGTGAGATGCTAGTAGAGCGTAAGATTGATTATCCCGTGATACTTCTAACAGGAGAAATGGGGGCGGGCAAAACTACATTTACCTCTCATTTGGTTCGATCGTTTAATGAAAGTCTAAATCCAAATTCTCCCACATTTAATCTAATGAATGAATATAGGACTTCCGAGTTTAGTATTTTTCATTTTGATTTGTATCGTCTCAAGTCTTCTGAAGAAGTAGACAATCTAGGCTTTGAAGAAATTTGGGGAAAACAAGGATTATCCATCGTAGAATGGTGGCAAATAGCAACTGATTATTTTGATAAGTCAGCAATCGAAGTAAAACTAGAAGTTGTAGATGAACAGAGAAGACGATTTACTGTGAAATAGACAGATTTGCCACTGAGCCACGGAGACACAGAGAGTTATTGGATTTTGCCAATTTTATTCAAGTGCATCATGTAAAAGAGAGCAAATGGAAAAATCGGATTCAAATTATAATTGAATAATAACCGTTAAATACGAAATCAAACATTATTCTGTGAAGTAGACTCTCTCGAAATCTCTCTGTGTCTCAGTGCCTCTGTGGCATTGTATTATGCTGAGTAGTTACAAAACTCTCCTAGATACTGAGAATTGGAAACTTGTTGCTTTTGGTTCTGCCTGAATGCATAGGCATGAAAGATTGCTCCATTCCAGAAAGAAGGAAACTTTACCCTAAGACTTTCCTCTTTACCAGAAGATTGAGATTGAATAGATCGATAGTTTTCGTTGAGAGGGAGTAGAACAAGGTATACGGTATCCGATTTGTCAGTGATGGATTTATTCTTCCATTGAAAATAAAAGGAAGAATTCTCAGGGCTTGCGGATACTACCTCTATGCCTTTGAGAGTTCCTTCACTTAGAACCAATTGCGGGTAATCAGTCTTTAACTCACCTTCCAAGTTTAAAATAGAAGAGTGGTTGTATTTAAAAAAAGCATTTCGCTCAGACATAGAAGAAGTGTGAGATTTAAATCCGATAGCGGCTGATTGGGATAATCCTCTAAACACACTACTGAGCAATTTGAATTTATCTCTCGCTATAATTTGTGCCTGCGTGGGCTTTTTTTTTGAGGGACTTCTCTTTGCTCTAAGAACGACTGTGTTTTTCCATTTGTAAAAGTTCAAATCTCCAATGCTTCCAGAGAGATCCTTAAATATTCCATTTTGTAATTTTGCCATAGGTGGCTCCTTTGTTATAATGTATTATGATAATTGAAATAGTATGCCTGAATTGGTAAGAAAGGGTAGGTAAACTAAGTGTATTACAAGATAACTATCGGTAAACTACTTAAATAAATGCAGAATAAAAGGGACGTAAGAGGGACATAGAAGCCACATAGAAGCCACATAGAAGCCACATAGAAGCCGAACTCGGCTTCTATGTGGCTTCTACATTGCCCCTAGATTGCGGTTATGTAAAAAGTAAGGATATGGACAAACGAAAAAAATCACAAGCACGAAGGAATACAAAGTAGATTTGAATCCAAAAAAATCTTGACTCTATAGAACTTTTCAAATGGATTAAGAAACATTTTAAGCCAAAGCATACTCCTAAGTATCCGCTAATTCCAAACATGGAAGGATTTTAATTTCCGAGCGTGTATTCGATTGGATGCACACAGAAAAAGGAAATCCTGCGGAACTTGTAAGAGAAGATGTGAAGAAGAGGAATGTGGCTTGATTCTTATTCAAATACCTGCCTGCATAGTCCTTGCAGGCTATGCAGGCAGGTATTACGCTCCGTTAGCTTTAGAACGATAGCCCCCTGTGAATGTTCTTGCTACTCTGGTCTGTAGACGACACAGGCACCATGCTCTTCTTCAAAGAATATTACAAAAACCTAATAGACAAAAAGCTAACATCCGTAGATGCACTGAAACTTACACAGAAGAATCTTTACAAAAAGACTAAAGCGGCATCCGTTGATTATACTGATCCATTTTATTGGTCGCCCTTTGTTGTTTATGGAAAGTGATTATTCCGATAAGTGCTACAATATTGGGGTGAGGTAAGTCATTTCTTAAAATAAAAAACGCTTGCTTGTAAAGCAGAAAAGAAACTCTAATAATCTAAGCATCTACAGGAGAAGTTTATGCAAACGTCTACATTATACAAATTATTTTCGTTAATACAAAAGAGGGTTGAATATATTCAACCCCTACAACGAATAGGGAAATCTTTTTTTAATATTGCACTCCTAATCTTTCTCACATTCCCCATCTTCTCACAAGCAACCACAGCCAAGCTTACAAGACTAAATGGCTCTGTAGAAATGACAGAAGCGGGTAAGAGTGTTAAGCCAGAGGTAAATTCTAATTTGTCGCTCTCAACTAAGATTAAGACAGGAGAGGATGGAAAAGTAGAATTGCTGTTAGATCAATCGGAGTATTTAATTTTAAGAAATCAGGAAGTAGTTGTAAAAGATTTACAATTGAAGAATTTTATCTCCGTGCAACCTACAGCCGTTCCGGGGGCAAGAGGGCTTTATGAAAAGATACTAGTAAAATTAGAAAAAGAGAGTGCAGAGGCTTACAGGGATTATGTGAAAGCGAAGGGATCGCTTGAAAATCATAATGGTTGGAAGAAGGTGATTGATACTTGTTTTGCTAAATTGATTGCGACTAGCGGCAAAGAGTCATTTAACTTACACTATGCGATTATAAAAGATAATTCATTTAACGCAGGCGCATTTCCCGGAGGACAATTTATTATACATGTTGGAACTCTTGATTTTCTAGATAAAAAAATAGGGACAATTTTAAAAGATAAGAAAGAATCCGTAGATGCGATGAGAGAATCTTTGTTATCCGCAATCCTTTCTCATGAACTAGCACATTATTATAACAAGCATGCATTTCAGAAAGTAAAGAAAATTATAGGCGATGAAGGCGATACTAAAACGATTACGGCTGAGAGTGAACTCATTAGTATCCGCTTTGGACAGGAGATGGAGCTTGATGCTGATATGAGTGGATTTTTGTATTATCAGAAAGCTGGGTTTGAACCAAGTGGAATGATTTCCATGTTAAAGATTCTAAATGAATTACAGCAAGAAGGCTTGAAGAATTCTCCCGAGTCGATTCCCTATTTTACTTCGCATCCAAGTCCTCATGAAAGGCTTTCTCAGTTTCCGAGTGATGAAAAGGAATTACATGCATGGGCGTTCACAATGGAGAAGACATTTGCTGATATTCAGCTTGGACAAAATCTAAAAGCTGCCAATGAAGAAATTACTTCTGCTTTAAAAAAATACAAAGACAATTCAGAACTTTTAAAAGCGAATGCTGTTTGTCTACATAAGATTTGGTTGGATACAGTTTCCATTGAAGAGCAGGGGCTACGCTCTATTATATCTATGCCAGCCTTTAGGGATGAAATGGTATTTGGTGGGGAAAAGGGAACAAAGGGAGATTTAAAAATTCCAGGTGATGTTGATAAATACTATGCTGCTAAGGATGCTTACTTGCTTGCATTCTCTAAATCTCCCGATCCAGCATTTGCTTCTAACTATTCAGTTTTACTTTCCTATTCGGATGAGAAAAAAGAGCGGCTAATGGCAAAACTGATTGGAGAAGAGTTAGTTAAAACCCCTACTGTTCAAAATTGCAATAATCTAGCAGTAGTTTATTTACAAAATTCAGAAGAGAAGAAAGCTCTTGAAATATTAAGATTAGTAGCTCCCGGTTTAGTCGAGCATACACAAAAACTAATCGTGGCTTCTTTCTTTGATGAAAATATCAGATTACAACTGACTACATTTCTAAAGGAGATCAAACTCCGTCAAGCGGCAAACAAGACGTATGTCTCTGATCTACATACTCCTATTTTAAATCTAGCAATTCTAGAAACATTAATTGGCGATAAAAAAGCAAGTGCGGATTGGTCTAAAGAATACCTTACTTCTTTTGACTCCGATTCTAAATGGGCAGAGTATCTTTCTACAAAATCTGGTGTTAGTATAGCAAGTGCGGATACTCCTAGTAAGCCAGTGAGCCTAGAAGGAGTGGAACTAGAAAACACACAAAAGCAATTGATTTCTAAATGGGGAGAAGCGGATTCACGTAATAGAAATGGAAATTCTGAATTTCTCATTTATAAAAAATACGGTGCTGTAGTTACTCTCGAAAAAGATATAGTGACAGAAATAAAAATGACTGACTCTACAACATTTGCTCTTAGCAATAAATTAAAATTAGGTGCCAAGCAAGAAGAAGTAGAAAAACTCTTAGGTAAAAAAGCAAAACGAAAAGGTAACAACTATCTCTATTCCGGCAAATCCAAATTAGCCCTTCGTTATATATCTAGTAAGTTAGTCGAAATATTAGTATATAAATAAGGCTTTTTTGAAATACATTGCATCGTCCTTTCAGTCTACGCAAGCCTACGCCCGGAGGGCTTTATACCATAGCCCCAACGGGGCGTAATATCTCCAGCCCATTGCCGCAAATTTAAGAAAGAGTAAATAAAAAAAGTGCTTTCCTTTCAAAGGGTATCTTTCAGGATTTCATTGTAAATCATAACGAGAAAGAGGAACCAATGGCAATCAGCAAAAAAACAATTAAAGACAGCGACGTAAGTGGCAAAAGAATAATTATGAGAGTGGATTTCAATGTCCCGATCAAGAATGGAGTCGTGCAAGATGACACAAGAATTGTCTCCTCCCTTCCTTCTATAAAATATCTTTTAGAGCATGGAGCAAAGTCTATCGTTTTAATGTCACATTTAGGTGACCCAAAGAAAGATACCAAGAAAGCAAAAGAAAAAGCAGATAAGGCTGGTAAGCCGTTTAATGAACAAGATTATATCAATGGACAACACAAGATGGCGCCTATTGGTGCTCATTTAGCAAAAGTATTAGGTAGCGAAGTAAAAGTTACTGATAGCTGTATCGGCGAAGCTGTATTAGCCACAGTGAATGCTCTCTCCGGTGGACAAGTTTTATTATTAGAAAATACTCGTTTTCATAAAGAAGAAACTTCTGAAAACGCAGAAGATAGAGAAAAACTCGCAAGTGAACTTGCCAAGTATGGCGACATCTATGTAAATGATGCATTTGGAACTGCTCACCGTGCTCATGCTTCTACTGAGACTCTCGCTAAATACCTTCCAGCAGTTGCCGGATTCTTAATGGAAAAAGAATTAGAATTTCTAGAAGAGAAAATAGTAAAAAATCCAGCTAAGCCATTTGTCGCTATCATTGGTGGTGCAAAGGTTTCTTCTAAGATCACAGTTATTGAAAAGCTAATGGATAAAGTAGATAAAATTATCATTGGTGGTGGAATGGCATTTACTTTCTTTAAAGCAATGGGAAAAGAAATTGGCACTTCTCTTGTTGAATTAGATCAATTAGAAGTAGCAAAGAGCACAATGGCAAAAGCAAAAGAGAAAAATGTTGAGTTTATCCTCCAGACAGATGCGATAGTCTCAAGTGCATTCTCAAACGATGCCGAAACAAAAACTGTAGACGTAGATCATATTCCTTCTAATATGATGGGTCTTGATATAGGACCAAAGTCTATCGAAGAATTTAAAGCAGCAATTAAAACAGCAAAAACAGTTTTCTGGAATGGACCTGTTGGTGTATTTGAAATGGAAAAATTTGCAAAAGGAACTGTAGAGATTGCAAATACTCTTGCTTCTTTAACAGGTGCGATTACTGTCATAGGTGGCGGTGACTCCGTATCTGCCGTAAATAAAGCAGGTGTAGCAGATAAGATGTCGCATATATCTACCGGTGGTGGTGCTTCTATGGAATTAGTAGAAGGCAAAGTATTACCAGGAGTAGCCGCACTTAACAATAAGTAACATCTAATTGCCACGGAGGCACCGAGACACAGAGAGGTTTTGGATTTGTCCAGTCACCTCGAACTGCTTCTTGTTTGCCCTTATGTGCAATAACCTTCGCATGTGAGAGGTCTATCTTGCTTAACACTACTGTTTTGTTATCAAATAGATTTCTCACATCGACAATTGCTTAGAGTGAAAAACCCAACCGTAAAACGATGTTCGAAATGACTGTAAAAATATTTTTTCGATTCTCTGTGTCTCAGTGCCTCTGTGGCAACCCAATCTCAGAATTCAAAGTTTAAGGTAAATAGGAAGTATCTGCCCGGTTGTGGTAAGATAGAATTTCTATAACCTCCTGATCTATCGTAGAAATTATTTCCAGCATCTGCTTGTTCTTGTCCTGAATGAGTGTATGAATGATTGAGTAGGTTAAATACTTTTACAACAAGTGTTGTATATTTGAATAAAAAAGAAAACGAGCCGTTGATTAAAACATAGTTGTCGAGGATAATACCTTTATCCCGCTGAAACGGTAATCCTTTATTACGAAGCTCATTACTTAAATAGAGTTCTCTCGGTCCTACGTAATTGGCTCGGAGGTTAATATTCATTATGTTTTGTATAGGTAGGTTTATTCCTAGACTTACTTTATGAGGAGAAATATCACCGAGCGTCGAGTAAGATTTCTTTCTTGGGAGTGGGGGAGTATTTGGATTAGCCGTATAGTAGGCGTTTTCATATTTACCAAGTGCTGTTGTTCCAGAGATCCAATCTTCTGGATTTACTCCGGCTGGCGTCCAGTTAGTCCTTGGAGCATCGAAATTGTAATAGGATTCGCTTAACGCTTCCGTATAGGTATAATAAAAGAATACATCCATTTTAGACGAATTGGGAATTGGATTTCCAAATAGAATTTTATTCCTAAGTTCTAGTCCGTAGATTTTTCTTGAGCCTTCATTCTTTGCTGTTTCTTTGATTACATTTTCATAGCGAGAATAATAGATAGAAGCCTCTGCTAGCCAGTTATGAAATTGCTCCATTAAAATTAATTCTGTTGTTCTTTCCTTTTCTGGTTTTAATCTCTCATTTGCCTTTCGCCCAGACCAACCCCCAAACAATAATATGAAAGCTGGTTCTTGAAATGCTTCTCCGTATAACAGCTTGATTGCCCCTGTTCGACTGTATTTGTAAATGGCTGTAGCTCTTGGATTCAATGATTGTCCATAGAGTGAATTATGATCATAGCGCATACCCGGACTGAATCTAAATTTTCCAATCTCATAAGTTGCAATTGCAAATCCTCCCATATCATAAACTTGTGCGATATTATTATGAGGCATTCTTTTGTTACCATCGGGTAATTTGATGTAAATAGGATTGCTACTAGATTGCACAGCAGGACCATTGGGGAAAATCGATGTTAGATCCAAGGCAGGCTTTCCTTCATACTGATTCCATGAATTATAAGAACCCGGAAAATAACCAGGAATATCAAATTGCTTAGTCATATCTCTTTTTTCAAATTTTACACCTGTGTTAAATTGGAGATTACTAGTTACTTTGTATTCCCAGCTTTGATTAAACAACCAACTTTTATTTTGATTTCCCCAATAGGTTTGACTTAAATAGGAATACTGTTTTCGTCCAGGGTTCCAATCTGGTTCGGCTTCTGACCATTGTCCTCTAAAAGCTGATTCACGATAGGAAAACATTGTATTCGAAGTGAGGCTAGGCGTTATTATACTCGTATATTCCAAGTAAGATTGTTTATTTAATACTTCCCACATTCCATTGTTCTGTGCTCTGTCCCCTGGATATTTCATTCCATAGCCTTCATTGCGACTCCATATTATGGTTCCTACTTTGAAGGCACCATTTGTCACACTGGCTACTGCTCCGTAGTCGCGAGTCGGATCATAATAACTAGAAAGGGATCGGTCGTTATTTTGAGTGTAACGAATTCCTCCCCATACGGTCGGATTGCTATACCAATAATTTGTATTAAAGCTAGAACGATTGGATAAATCAGGCTCATCACTCTTAAATACTTTCCCCGAAGCGGCTAATAGCCAGTCTCCGATCTTAGCATGTGCTCCTGCGTCAATGCTTCTGGTATTGTAACTTCCGCCTTGCAGAGAAATCTTTGTCGAACTATAATTCCCATTTTCAGAAGCTTTGCCCTTTTTAGGATTAGAGCCATCATGGGTGATAATATTGATTATCCCCTGAAACGCATTCGGTCCGTAAGCCGCTGAGGCAGGTCCATATAATACTTCGATTCGTTTGATATTCGACATAGGAATTTGACGGGATAACTCGGCTTCTTGCGTATACATATCGTTTTGAACTTTGCTATCTATCATGAATAGAGTTCTAGACATGAAAGGAGTTCTATAACCTCTTTGATAGCCCATGATATAAGGAATTCCATTTGAAAAAGATAAATCAAATCCGGGTAAATCGTAAAGTATTTCGTCTATACTCGCGTAGCCTCGATTGCGAATGTCATCTTCCGTAATTACAATCACACTAGCAGGAGCATTCTGTAAATTTTCTTTTGTTCTGCTAGCAGTTACTACTATTCTATCTTCCAGTTTAAAAAAACTCTCTTCTAAAACTTCATCTTTCTTAGGTTTAGGTTCTTTTTTTTCTTCCGTCGGTGTGCTTTGCTGAGTATCTTGCTTTGTTGTAGCATTCTTTTCATCTTCGGCGAGAAGTGTTGATTGAATAATAAAAGGCAAAATACAAGTAACCGCTATTCGTTTTAATTTCTTGAACATAAGAGGAGACCCTTTTTTTGGAATTGGATATTTTCAATCCATAGACAAGTTGTAAAAGGAAGGTTATCTTTTCAATGTTTTTTGTTATTCTTTGGAATTAGATTTCTCTATGAAGAATACGACCTGGCAGAAATGCGTTGAATGGCTGAATGCTCCTAGTTTAAAATCTGTTAGCAGTTTTAGAATTGGAAAATAAAAAAATAGACGAAAAAAGGTCAACGTCTCAAATGAATTTATCAATGAAATCATTATGAAAATTATAAAAATTTTATTTCTAAGTCTAATTTTGCTTAGTCCAATCTTATCCAATGCAGTTTTTCCCGGTAGAAATTTAGCCTCGAATGTAAATCGAGTTACTTCTCAACTCAAAGACAGGCATTATACGATAGAAGGGGGTAGGCGATTTCACATCGGTCTAAAAAAAAATGAATCTGTCCGATATGTTATTACAGTTCCCGTTTATCTTTCCAAGACCGCAATCGGAATTGCTACGGATGAAAATGTGAATAAAGTTCGTATGGTTTTATTTACTCAGTTGAATGAGGAGTCAAGAGAACACGCTGTTGACGGAGAAGAAATTGAGTCTAGGGCATACATAAAAGAAATTTCAGACAAAAGCTACCATTATGTAGTTGAAATTACACTGCTCGAATCTTCTGCGGCTAATGAGTATTCTTCGGTCGATTTACTTGTTGCCTATGCTCCGATGCCTTTAAAGACTGTGGAGGAATTGAAAGATTTTTACTATGATCATACCGATGAAAAAGAGTTTTACAGTGATCCAATTCGCGCCAGGAATGCGGGTTGGAGAAGATCAGATACAGGAAGAATTCCTTGCACAGCCTTAGATTATGGGCGCACATGCATTCGTTAATTAGGAAACAAAATGATTAAATTCAAAAAAACTATGACAGAAAAAATAAACCAATACAGATATATTATTCTAACGTTAGTCACCATGACAGTATTAACCGTGACTGGATTTTATTCCTACAAAGAGAAGTCCCAAGTTCCTTCTGTAGAAGATGATGTTCAGTTTAATTTTATTATTGATGGCAAAAACTATGTTATGCCTTCACCAGTTCATTCCTTTCATTTCTTAAATACAATGGGCTTTCCTTGGAAGGAATTGGCTGAAGCAAGTCCAAATAGCAAGTATGAAACAGAGGCTCAGACTGCACTCAATTTAGGATACCGTTCTGCAGATGGAACTGTTCTTTTATTTGCAGATGAAAAATTGAAAGCAGTAGAAGCAAGATCGACTTTTATTCACTTAGCGGATAATCTGGGTATAACCTCGGATGTAAAAGATGCTATTTCCGCGCTTGACAATGCTGTTACACTCAGGCAGGATCATTCCATTCTAAATGAAAGAATTATTCATCTAGAATACCAAATTGAAAAAGCACTCCATACTACGAAAAAAGACAATCTTGCTGTGCTCGTGGAATTGGGCGCTTGGCTTGAAGGATTACACATCGGAAGCAAAGGAATTATTCGGAATTATTCCCCTGTCTATGCCGAGATTCTAAGGCAACCTAATATCGCAGAAATATACTTAGATGTATTAGCCGCGTTGATTTACCGATCTACTTCCGAGAAGGAAAAAGTATTATTGGAATCTATTGCAAAAAATTTAGAGAAAATCGCTAAAATTACAAATCATACGCATAAGGAATCTTTTCCTCTTCAAAAAGTAAAAGAGCTAAATACGATTGCCATAGAAGTAAAAAAACTAATTGAGTCTAACGGCGATTTACCAAAAAAATGAAACTTAAAATTCTAATCCTATTGTCCTTACTAATTTCGATTGTTCTAGTTTCACAGGAGATTGAGAACGAACACGCCGTGCTTACTGAAAGAATTAGCATTGTAAAAAAAGAATTGCAAAGGAGAAAATTCTATTTAACTCCTAAAAAGTATAATTTCCTTCTGATGAATAAACAGACTGTGCAATTCATTTTAGTGAAGCAAGGTCGAATGTTTTCAACTGGAATTGGCGTTGCTGCAGACGATAAAAGTAAAGGCTACAAAATTGCAATCTATGAACTCCATGACATAAAAGATTATTCGTCTAAAGAACTTTTAGAAAAATTTTCTGTTACTGATAAAATCTTTTTACGCGAAATTCACGATACATCCAATTTCTATCTTATTGAAATCGAAATGGCAACGGATTTTTCGGAAGGCTCCGTCGTGCAATTGTTACATGGATTTTCAGCCATTCAATTAAATGTCATAAATAAGAAGCCACCACAGAATATAGACATAAACGCTGGTCTATGTGATTTCGGGAATTGTGGTATTATCCGCCGTATGGATTGGGGGAAGTAAAAGATTAGTCTCCAGAAATTTACTATCTACAATACTATCAAAGATACTATCATCTATACTTAAAAAAATTTAACAGTATCTTTGAGAGTAAGTTTAATAGTATTATTGATAGTATCTTTGATGCATTGTTACCTAAGCTACTTTTTCTTTCTCCCAGAGTCTCATCTTGAAAAAGAAAATGGCGGATACTAATATAAAGGCGATGGAGATGTATTGAGATTGAGAAAATCCATGCCAGTAGTAGCCTGTTAGGAAAGTAGGGTTGCCGCTTGCATCGGGAATGTTTACCATTTGCGGTGGATCGACGAAAGGTATAACAGCCTTATTCACACGAAGGAACTCAATGCATAGACGGGCAAATCCGTGTAAGGCGATGTATTGAAAGAAAATACTCCACTTCTTGAAATTTTGAAATCTCGCGTAGTAGTGGAAGTAGAAAAAATATCCAAACGAAATTATGGATTCGATTACGGGTGTATTCCAAACAGGAACTCCCGAAGGATGAGCGCCCTGGAATTGAAATACAAAAAGAGGAATATTTGCGTCTGTGTGAAATCCGTAGCAACCATCACCCGATACAAAACAACCGAGTCGTCCAATTGCATAACCAATTGCCATAGTCGGAGCCATTCCATCGTAGTATTTACCTAGATCGTATTCATTCCATTTTAAATAAAAATAAATGAAAAGGGTTCCAAATAAAAATCCACCATAGAATACAAGACCGCCTCCGTTAAAAAGCGAACTCCAAAGTCCCATGCTAGTCTTACAGGCTTCGCAAGCGGGATCGGCTAATTCCTGGAAACCGTTCCAATGAGTCCACGGATAAGAAAACATTCCAGGCACTACGAAGATTTGATCCCAAATTTCGAAGATGTAGAAAATCTTTGCTCCAACTAAAGTGCCAAGGACTCCAAGAAAAACAATCGTATCCGCAGCTTCGGGCACTAAGCCTTTGCGTTTGTATTCGAGCGGAAGTAATTTTGAACCGGTTAGAAATGCTATCAGCATTAAAATGGAAAAGGTGGAAGGACCACCCCAAATGCTTTCGAGAAAGGGTATTGGAATTCTATCTATCATATTATTACCAGAGATGCCTGTTTTCTTTACGAATCAAGATGAAAAACTAATCTATGTTGATAAATTCTTGCGGGTTAATCGGTGGGTCAAGTCCTATATGAACTTCATAATGTAAATGCGAACCTGTCGCTTTTCCTGTAGAGCCTACGTGAGCTATGATGTCTCCTCGTTTTACGATGTCTCCCTCGGCAACGAGTAACTTAGAACAATGCCCATACATGGTAAAAAATCCATTCTCGTGGTTGATACGCACATGCATTCCAAGTCCTCCATCAGAAGAGGACGCATCTGCTACTACTCCCGGCGCAGTCGCATAAATAGGAGTCCCATTAGCGGACGCAAAGTCAATACCATTGTGAAATTCGCCTACATCCACATAGAATGGATCTTCTCTATGTCCGTAAGTGGAAGTGATTAAGCCAACACCCGGACCAAGCGGTCTTCCTCTTGGCATAGACTCAAAAATACTCTCTCTTGTTTCGAGATAGTCCATTGAATTTTGGAAATTTGCTTTTAGATTGGAAAGGCTATCGAATACTTCTGCAAATTTTTCCACAGTGTAAGTGTAAATCTTCATATTGGAATCTAAATTCGAAGCGTTGGCTACTTCCAATTTTTCCGGTTCATCTTGGATAAGTCCCATTTCTTCGTTTGTCTTCGTATCCCGAAGCGACCTTTCCCAGGTTGCCTTGTAAAGATCTTCCGTTTCTGAGGCTAGGTCTTCAATTGTATTTTCTAAAATATCTCCCATCAAGTCATGGTGTAAGAAAAAAACTTTCTCGGTATTACCTCGATTGTAAAGATATTGGTGATCATTTCTAGTATATAGGTAGTATCCAAAGAAGCTGAGTCCTAAACTAAGGAGACTTACTATGATTAATAATAAAAAGCCTAGGGAATAGTGAGAGATTTCTACCTTTACAATGTTCTCATTGCTATGCGGTATAAAAAGGAGAGAAATTTTGGTTTTTCCGAACGTATGAATCTTTTTAAGACTTTTTTTCAATTCATAGGACTTAAGAGTCATTCTCTCAAGCAAATTCAGTTTATGTTCCGATAATTCCATTAGAGCGTATACATCTATTAAAGTTCCAAGTTTTCGCAGCCTAGTGTCCTAGTCAATTTGTTGTTGATTTTAATAGATAAAATCCTAGCTTAGACAATATACACATGATAAAATTTATAGCAAACCTTTTTAAAAAAAAGCCACAGACAGTTGAAAACATCCTAATTTTTCCAGAAGGTAAGCGCTACTACAAAGACTCCCATATCATTCGAAAGAACTTAATCGATGAAGATGCTCTCAAGATTATGCATAGATTAACCAAATTCAATCATAAAGCATTTTTAGTAGGCGGTGGGGTAAGAGATATTTTACTCGGGAAAAAACCAAAAGACTTTGACATAGCGACTAGTGCCACACCCAATCAGATAAAAAATATTTTCAATAATTGCCGTATCATCGGAAAGAGATTTAAAATAGTTCACGTAATGTTCAAAGGAAAGATTATAGAAGTATCTACTTTTCGATCTCTTCCCGATCACAGACTTGGTAAACAAGCGGATGACAAAGATTATCTTCTACGTCGTGACAATAATTATGGAACTGCCAAAGAAGATGCAGCTAGACGTGATTTCACCATCAATTCTCTTTACTACGATCCTAGAAATGATTCCATTATAGATTTCGTTGGTGGATTTGATGATATAAAAAACAAAATTCTCAAAGTGATTGGGAATCCCGATGTTTCTTTCAAAGAAGATCCTGTTCGAATGCTTAGAGCCGTTAAGTTTCAAACGCTTCATGGTCTAACTCTTGATAAAGAAACAAAATTGGGAATTAAGAAAAATCGTCTCGAATTAGAGAAGGCTTCTTCTTCTCGAATGCTTGAGGAGTATAATAAAATATTCCGCACCTGGCATACTTCGGAAATCTTTAACGGACTTGCAGAGAATTTCCTCTTAGATGTATTGTTCAAAGAAGCTTTAGAGGTTTCTAAGAAAAATCCATCCTGGCAAAAAGAATTCCTGGAATCGAACATAGGCAAACGTCTAGTAATCGCGGATAGAATGTTGCAAGAACGTGAGGAGCTAACTTCTGTTATCTTCTTTGCCTTAATCTTCTGTGATCTAGTTACGGACACTTTGGAAAAAGATAAGAATAAGCAAAACATGATTCATTCTATCAAAACTGCTATAGATCCAATTTGTGCTCGTATGGAAATTCCAAAGAAAGACAAAGAGCGTCTCATTAAAATATTTGCAAGTCAAAAGAGATTTTTTAAAACAGAAGAGCACAATCCTACTCACAATGAAGTATTTCGTAAGAAGGATTTTTTCTACGAAGCGTTTATGGTTTATAAGATCAACGCATTGGCAGACAAGCAAGAAGAAGCAATTCAGTCTGCATTTTCTGGGAAATTTCTACACGCAATAGACCAAAGCCTTCTCAAAGAATGATTCATAATGAAGCAGGTGCGGGCGAAAGAGAGAGATTCAGATCGTTTCGTAATGATAGAAATGATCGTCCTGAAAGAAAGCCAAAACGTTTTAACAAAGGCAATCATGTTTCCAAGGAAAGTGCTACAGGACATCATCATCCTCGCAAGGTGGAAAAATCTGATTTAATAGAAGAAAAGATTCTTCCAAAGGATACGGAAGAAAAACCGCAAATAGCTGCGAAGGCTGTGGAAGGAAACGGAGAAGCTGTTGCGCCTAAGGACGGTAAGCCGCCCTTTAAAAGAAACAAATACCGTAACAGATTTAGACGGCATGGAAACAGAAATAAAAAACCGCAACAGGGTGGGGGCGATACACAGGGCGGTGACAATTCTGGAAATACTCTCCCAAAGGAAACGAATTAGTAGCCGCTCAATTAGTTATTAATTGAACCAAGTTATGAATTATTTCCTTTTGTTAGTTTTGGTTTCTCTTCCTCTTTTTGGGGAAGAGAAGGTTGAATCTTTCATCGTTCATCAACCAAAAGAAGACAGGGATTCTAGCAGTAATATCCGTAAGGCAGAATTACTGCTCAATCAAAATATTACAAAGGCAAATCTCTCTTTGTCAGAATATGCAAGTCTTCTTTCTATGAAGACTTCCTCTCTTCCTCATAAAACAATTTTATCGAGAGGAATTACTAAGGGGGAAGACTGCATCCTAAATAAAAACCAACAAGAAACTGCAGACTGTATCAAGGTAGAACTATTTGATTTTGTAGAAGGGGAAATTGTAAATAAAGGAGTAGCAGTTGGATCTCGAAGTAAGTCCATGATACTTTTCTTTTCCTCTCGCATTGGTGATAAAGCGGATACTTTGGATTTGGCGAATGTCAGACTTATGAAGGTTAAGAGTAGAATCTTTGAGCATAATCTTTCTACTCTAGACAAGAAATTAATTGAAGTAATAGATACTGATCCACTCGGAAATCCCGATCACGATGATAAAATATTTATCACGAGTCATACGGATGCTTATTTCGCGAGTTCCAAAAAAGACGCAGAAGAAAATGGAACTCCTTACAAATACACTCTCTCTTCTCTTGAAAACACAAAAGCAAATCCAATTCGAAATCAATTTAAGAGAGAAGCCTATCTTAAGCATTTAATGGCTTTCGAAAAAATACTTTCCAAGGTGCATGGCTACAATGAAGTAGAAGCTAACCCGAAAGAATCGAATAAAAAAGAGATTCCCAAAAAAACTTTAAAAAATTAAGCTATTTTGTCTGTATGTAGTTTTAAAATAAGATAATAACTTACCGAGAGGAAATTTTATGGCAAATGATTTGAATAGTGTAATATTAATTGGAAGAATGACAAGAGATCCCGAATTCAAAACGGTAGGTCAAACATCGCTCGCAAATTTCAGTGTTGCGAATAATCGAAGTTATATGGACAACGGAACTAGAAAAGACATAGTCAATTACTTTGAGTGTTCCGTATGGGGCAAGCTCGCCGAAATATTAAAACAGTATGGGGGTAAGGGCAAACAGATTATGGTAGAGGGTCGATTGGAACAATCTACTTGGGATGGACCTGATGGAAAGAAACTCAGTAAAGTTAGAATTCGAGTAGAGAATTTTCAATTGCTAGGCGGTAAATCAAACTCTGATAGCGGTACTTCTCATGATTCAACTCACTCTCAAACATCTGCGCCTACTAGTTATTTTGCGCAAGACATAGAAGAAATCCCCGCTGATGATATATTTTAAACTATATCTATTGACACAAGTGTGATGTCGTCTTCGAAGCCTACGGATTCATCTTCTATACCACGGTAGGCTTTTACATCATCGATGATAGAGCTTAGGAAATCCTGACCGACTAAGCCATGCTTGTTTTGTATAAAGTCAATAAATCTTTCTTCTCCATAAAAAACAGTGCTGTTGGGTTCTTTTCTTACTTCCAAAATTCCATCTGTATAAAGAAGAATTTTATCTCCGAGTTTAATAGGCATTAGCTCGTTTGTGCATTTGATTTTTGGAAATGCTCCGAGTATTGCTCCTTTTGGTTGTAGTTCTTTGATCTCGGTAGATCTACTTCTTAGTAAAATTAGAGCAGGGTGACCGGCACTGCTAAATGTAATTTCTTTTTTTTCTAAATTGATATAACAATAACCAGCGGTTACATATCCTTTGCCGGCAATTCCGAAAAGTGTATCATTCATCTTCTCTAAAAGATTGGCAGGGTTTCGGGCATATTCTTTATTTGTCTTAAAGGCAAGCTTAACCATTCCCATGATAATAGCAGCGGATACTCCATGACCTGCTACATCAGCAATTAGAATTCCAATCTCTGTCTTACTGATGACATGAAAGTCATAGAGGTCTCCTCCAACAGTATGCATTGGTAAATAGGTAGTGCTAATTCTAATTCCATCTAAGATAGGAATTTTATCAGGAAGAATATCTGCCTGGATTTTCTTGGCGGTTTGAAGTTCCTTTTCAATTGTGATAAGACGGCTGTTATCCTCAATTGCTTTCTTGATTGATAATTGGTTGTGGATACGGCTGAGTAACTCTTTCTTATGAAATGGTTTGTGCATATAGTCATTGGCACCAATTTCTAAACCGAGGATAATATCATTTGTCTGATTCTTGGCTGAGAGAATGATAATCGGAAGAGTGTGGATGGGATATTTTAAACGAAGTGTTTTACATACTTCGTATCCAGAAAGCTTTGGCATCATGATGTCTAGTAGAATTAAATCTGGAATTTCTTTTTCAACTATCTTAAGTGCTTCTACTCCATTGTTTGCAGTAATCAATCGATAGTTTAAGTCCTTGAGGTGATTTACAATTACCTGCAAGTTGATAGGCTCATCATCTACGGCTAATATAGTGTATCTCTCTGTTACTTTGTCTGACTTAATTTCTTTAGGGATTTCGATGATCTTATCTAATGGAATTGGAACTTCTGTTTTTAGTCCCGGTAAAAAGAATTGTCCCTTGAGTAGGGGAGTATTGTCCCATTTGCTTTTACTCCCTATACTCAAATCAGGAATTGTAAAATAAAAAGTGGAGCCTTTCCCTAAAGTAGAGTCTACCCATATTTTACCCCCATGTAGCTCTACTAATTGTTTGGTGATACCAAGTCCTAGACCGGTTCCACCGTATTCTCTGGATGTTGAATTGTCTATTTGCTCAAAGGACTGAAAGATAATCTCAAACTTTTCTTTCGAAATTCCAATGCCTGTATCGGCTATGTAGATTGTAGTTGCACCAATTTTACTTTCAGCATAGATTTTAATTTCTCCTTGCTCTGTGAATTTAATTGCATTGCCTATAAGGTTGTGGAATATCTGAATTATCCGATTCTCATCTGCTTCAATTTCTGGAAAATCAATTGATATAGCGTTGCTTAATCTTAAATCTCGATCTACAACGAGCGGTTCCGACAAACGAATTACTAAGTCTGCAATTTGCCTTAAATCAATCTTTCTAATTTGTAATTCGATTTCATGATTTTTTAGTTTAGAAAAATCTAGAATATCATTTACGAGGCTACTGAGTCTTCTACCACTTGCTACAATCAAAGAAAGATTTTGTCTTGTGTCGTAATTGAGTTTAGTTGTTGCGTCGTCTAACATAGATTCTGCGATACCGATGATTCCATTTAAAGGTGTTCTTAGTTCGTGAGAAGTGTTTGCGAGGAAGTCATCTTTTAATCTATCTAATGTTAATAGTTTTTCGCTCATAGACTCTACTGTAGCAAATGCTTTCGAAAAGCGCATCGAAAGAATAAATGACTGCGAGAAGATAAAAACGAATAGCCCCACTGGAAAGAGAAATCCTGTGTAGATAAAATTATTCAAATAGAGTAGGTCATTAATCAAGGCACCTAAAAAAACGATGAGCCCAAATGCTACCCAGGAAGCACCTTCTCTTTTTTTGCTATTGATAACAATCAATATATAGGCGATGTATGCAATCAGAGAGAATAGTAAAAACTGAAAGTATTGAACAAAACCAGTAGTAATGGAAGTATCCATCACCAAGGTGGCAAAACAAAAGAACAATGCGATAGTGATTGTGAATTTTGAAATAAATTTATGCGTGTCTTCGGGATAGATAGATTCTAAAAATAAAATAAAACAAGGAGTGGTAAGAAAAACCGTCATAAACTCCAACTTGACAAGAAAAATCCAAAACATAGTATCTTCTGAAATTTTGAATAAATATCTTTCTCCAGTGAGTAAAATCCTAAGTGCAATGATAAGACAGACAAAGCCAAAATACAAAGTAGATTTATCTTTTTTTCTAAGAGCATAAAGCCCGAAGTGGTAAAACGCCATTATGCACAAGCTACCGAACATGAAGAATTCAAAATTGGTTTGATCTTCTCTGGATTCTTCAATATGCTCGGCAAGTCCAAATTCTATAAAGTTCCAAAGACCTCCCTTGAAATGATAAAAATTGGAAACTTGGAAAATAATTTCTATAGCCTCACCATTGGGTTTAAACTCAATTACCCGCGAATTATAAGCAGGTGACATTGTTTCTTTTGTTTCTCCAATCGTTCCTGCTCTGGCTAGAAGTTCACCGTTAATCCAGACTTTATAGGCGGTGGCAGCGTCTATGATCTTCATCGCATAAGTAGGATACTTATCTTTAACTAGCACTCTGAGGCGGTATGTAGCAAATCCATTGCCGGATAATTTCTTGTCCTCTAGTTTATACTTATTCCAAATAGATGGAACCGATTGAAAGCTTGGCTTTGATACTTGATTGTAAATAAAGTCTTCCGGTGTATAGAAATGAGCCCAATAAAATTCCCAGGCTCCATCTAATTTTAAGATTCCTTTCTCTTTAAAATTCCACGAGGTAGTATTTAAAATACCATTTACGGCGATAGGCGCCTGTGATTTCATTTCAGAGGTTCTGATTCTTGAAATGAGATAAAAGAGTGTAATCCCAAGGAATGCACAAAACACAATCGCTTTAATGAGCCTGATTTTATTGAACTTCATCACGGATGATTCACAGATTTTCAGATAATTTCTTCTTTGAATAGTCTTTTTTTGTTATAGAATATACTTGACTAAAAAAAGGCATTGCTTTAGGTTTAGATACAGATTGTCCTCTCAGCCGTTTTTTTATTATAACAGTAGATTCCTCCTCTTCTTGGTGATAAAATCATTTCAGTTTCAATATCGCGGTAATCTATTATTAACCTCTATGGGATAGTGCTGTCGGATGAGTCAAATTCATAGATACAACAAATGCAATCATAAATATAAAAAGGAAAATATGAAACCAAATAAATTCATTAAAAGTATTGTAGAATACTTAAAATTAAAAGCGGGAAAAGAAATAACTAAATCGGATATTTATAAACACTTTCTCGAATCAAACGAAGATAAAAAACACAAGAAGCATGAGAAAGGAAAACGCAAGCATGACGACGAAAGAAAAGTAGAGATCGAAGAGCTATTCTGGTTACTCGAAAAAGAAGGACTGGTTACCTTAGATAAAAAAACTATCTCCGTGCACAAACCATTTAGCATGGCGGGAACAATCTCTCTTAGCCGCCGAGGGGACGGATTCGTAAAGTTAGCCTCCGGAAATGAGATATTTATACCAGCCAGTTTTACAGATACGAGTATTTCTGGAGATACAGTCGAAGTAATTCCAATTGGAATTGGAAAAAAAGATAGGCTAGAAGGAGAGGTCATCAGTATTCTTAAACGGGGAAGAATTCTTTACCGCATGAAGGTAACAGAAATAGAAGGAGGGTATATTCACGGTAAGCTCCTAGATATGACAGGAGAAGAAAAATCAGGACTCATTGCTAAGAAAACTTTATTGTCTGAAATCACAAAGTCGATTCAACCAAATGATGTTCTAATTGTAAAACTAAAAGAACATGCCTATCAGGAACAAGCTACTCTAGAAGTTACTTTTATAAAAGTAGAGTCCGGTGAAAAAGAAGACATTGACTTTAACCGCATCTTAATGAAATACAATTACCACCAAGTCTATCCTGATACTGTATCTCTAGAATTTCAAGAAGAAATAAAAGAAGATACGATTGATGACTGGCATACACGCGTTGACCTCAGAGACTTATACACTGTCACCATTGATGGAGAGACTGCAAAAGACTTTGACGATGCAATTAGCTTTATCGAAGAAGAAAAACGTCTTCGCTTCTATGTGCATATTGCGGATGTTTCGTATTATGTGAAGCAAGGCTCTAGTCTTGACGAAGAAGCATACAATCGGGCAACTTCCGTTTATCTCGCAAATAAAGTAGTTCCAATGCTTCCGCCCGAACTTTCCGAAAACCTATGTAGTCTTGTTGCAAAACAAAACCGTCTAGCCTTTACAGTAGAAATGGAAGGAGACTACACTGGAAAAATCTATTCTGCGAAGTTTTATAAAAGCGTCATTAAAGTAGATGAGCGTTATACATACGAGAGAGCGGAAAAAGAAATTCTAGAAGGACATCCTGACAACTGGCTATTTAAGATTATGCGCTTAGCGAATGGACTTAAAAAAGCCCGAATCGAAAACGGTAGAGTAGATTTAAACTTCAAAGAAACCTATGTTGTAACAGACAAGGACAACAGAAAAGTAATCGAAATCAAAACGCGTGAAAGACTAAACAGTCATATTTTAATTGAAGAAATGATGCTATCGGCTAATATCAAAGTAGCCGAACATTTGCGTAAAAATAAAATTCCCGCACTCTTTCGTATTCACGAAACCATGGACGAAGAAAAATTAGAAAATCTAAATGAATTTCTAAAGCTCTACGGGTTTAAGTATCAACTAAAGTCTACGGAATACGACGATATTAAACGTGCGTTAGTCGAAATCGCAAATCATCCCGCAGAGAAAATCTTCAACTACTTCCTACTTAGAAGTTTTATGCAAGCTTATTACAGTGGAGAAGCTCTTGGGCATTGGGGTCTTGGTTTTAAAGACTATTGTCATTTTACTTCGCCTATTCGCCGTTATCCAGATTTGGTCTGCCACCGTGCCCTCGAAGCTCTCATCATGAAAGAAGAATACGCCTATACCGCTCACGAAATTCAGATCATGGGTGCTCATACTTCCACAGAAGAGAGGCGTGCCGCCGATGCTGAGCGTGATATTCTAAAACTAAAAGCCTGTCGATTTGTAGAAACAACTGGAATGAAAGAATTTACAGGAACGATTACTGGCATTAAGCCACATGTAGTTTTTGTAGAGTTAGACGAGATTCTTACAGAAGGGGCTGTTCCATTCACCGAGTTTACGAATGAAATTGAACTCACTATGCCAAATGATTTTTCTTTCTATGCAAAGAAATTTACGAAGACATACTTTCTCGGGGAAAAATTAAAATTGGTTTTAGATAGAATTGATTACGAAGAAATTAAAATATTTCTAAAGGTGGCTAAGGGGTAGGGATTAATTAAGAATGCTGAATTATTAATTTTGAATTTTTCGGAGTGATTGTTTTGAACCTGCGGCTACTTAGAATAAGCCGCCCTCTCGCCTGACGGGCTCGCCTAGACCTCGGCTCCTTCCGCCTGATGGCTAACGGAGCCTCGTCCCCCATACAAGTGCGCTACCACTGCGACTTTATTGAAATGTATTTTTTAAAAAAGATATGAAAGCAGCAAAGCGCTAAGCTTTTCGGAGTGATTGTTTTGAACCTGCGGCTATTTAGGATAAACCGCCCTCTCGCCTGACGGGCTCGCCTAGCAGACCTCGGCTCCTTCCGCCTGATGGCTAACGGAGCCTCGTCCCCCATCCAAGTGCACTACCACTGCGACTTTATTGAAATGTATTTTTTAAAAAAGATATGAAAGCAGCAAAGCGCTAAACTTTTCGGAGTGACAGGATTTGAACCTGCGGCTATTTAGGATAAACCGCCCTCTCGCCTGACGTGGGGGCTCGCCTTTGCGTGGTAAGACGGTCGGCTCCTTCCGCCTGATGGCTAACGGAGCCTCGTCCCCCATACAAGTGCACTACCACTGCGACTTTTTTGAAATGTATTTTTTAAAAAAGATATGAAAGCAGCAAAGCGCTAAGCTTTTCGGAGTGACAGGATTTGAACCTGCGACCACTTGCCCCCCAGACAAGTGCGCTACCACTGCGCTACACCCCGTGCTTGTTATTTTTTTTGAGATATGTTCTTTGTAAAGAAGAAATATTTTACAAGGAAGGGTGCTTTAATTATTATCCTAGATATGCAGAATCAGGAAAGGGTAGACTTGAGAAATCAGTTGATTGGTTTTTTAGAGCCGGGGGAGGATGTGCGATTTTGTCTCAAGACTCCGACAGAAGAGGATGAATGGATTGCAGCAAAGGATTATTTTGTTCGGCGAAATGAAATTCTTGGTGTTCTAAGTTATGGAGTAACCAAGAAAGGAAAAATTCATAAGGTCAATTTTTGGAATACAAGCGCAAACTATTACTTATTCGATAATGCGCAGGCTGAGAAAATTCCAGATACCAAAGTAAGAGAGGAAATTCATTCTCTCGAAAATGCACTCATTGATTTTCTAATTCTTATTTCTAATGGTAGACAGGGTTGGGCTCTGGGAGAAGGAGTAATTAAGATTATGCGCAATCTCTCTATCTATACGATTCGAAATAGTGATGGTAAATTACAAGTATCCGCTCAGTCAAAGTCTCTAGGTGAATTGGAAATTGAAACTAGAACAATAATGGATTTTATTCTAAAGAGAGTAAGGTTAAATATCGTTACATTAGATGACGAAATACGAGAATTTATTTCGAGGGAAATTCCTATTATCCCTTTGGAGGAAATCAAAAGGCAGTCAAAGGAAAAAATTGACATCAAAGATAGTATGCTAGATTTTTTAATCGATTCCGGTCTTGAAATAGAAAGAGCAAAAGGAAAAGAAAGACAAATTCTAGAAGAAGTCAATTATGGATTACAGAATGCCTTCCAGAGTATCGGTTTAGAAAAAAAAGAAATTCAGTTTTTAACTGACGATACATGGAATCAATTACTGGATAATCACCATATATTTCTGGAAAGCCTTCCCGAAAATGCAAACCTCAAATGGGAAAGAGTAGGCTCCTCGATTGAGCAGGAAGTGCAATACTTATCTAAAAAATATCCCAATCATCATCTACAGGGAAAAATAGTTGGCTATAAGCTAAAAGAATTTTTCTTAGAAAATAGAAATATACGGGTAATGAATCTTAGCCGTTCTCTGTTTTATGATTCAAAGTTTATCGGGATTAATTTTTCAAATTCAATTGCAGTCTTTTTCTAAATGGAAGAATAATCACCTAGACGAATGCAATTTCTCGGAAGTAGATTTCTCTGAAAGTGAAATGGTAGACTGCAAATTCAAAAAGATACTTTTTCTAAAGTAGATTTTGAATCGGTCACTTTTGAAGATTGTTTGTTTGACTCCTGTGATTTTACGGGAACAAAATTCAAAAGATCTATTTTTTATAAATGTAAATTTACAAATTGTAATTTTAAAAATTCTCGGTTCATAGAGGCTATTCTTTATTTGTCGGAGTTTACAAATTCAGACATTCAAAAAGCAATCAATAAAAATTCTGAATTTAACGATTGTAGTTTTCTTAAGTCCAGAGTCTATATGTATAAAAAAATTCCCATTGTTCTTATTGTGGAGCAAAGTTTCCCGAAAAATATTCCTTTCAATCACTTGCGATACCTGTTCCCAGATTACTTATTCGAACCCAATTCCAGTAGCAGTAATACTACTTCCCGTTGATGAGGAATTCTTCTGGTTCGTCGCGGAATTGAACCACAGGAAGAGCAAACTCGCATTACCCGGTGGATTCATTGAAACCGGAGAGACCTGGCAAGAAGGCGGAGCACGCGAGCTTAGAGAAGAAGCAGGTGTCATCATTCAACCAAAAGATGTGAAAAATTTATGGTTCACAGTGCCAATGAAAACAGACTTGTTCTTATTTTCGGAATTGCAAAACCAATGAAGTCTTCCGATTTACAGCCGTTTACCCCAACAGAGGAGGCACCGGAGCGGGTAATTCTCTTTCACCCCGAAGAGCTTGCTTTCGAATTACATACATTAGCCGTTGCTGAATGGTTCAAGAAGAGATAATTAGAGTTGTTGCTAAATTAAAATTGTCATGGTGAGCCTGTCGAATCCATACTCAATATAAATAGTATCCTTCGACAGGCTCAGGATGACATTGAACTAAATTTACCAACAACTCTATTATGAATTAGAAATTGTGAATGTTGAATGATGATTTAGTCGTCTAATCTTTCCATTTTATCGAAGGGTTGTCTTGCAGAATGCCAGATTGCGAGCATGGTAGGTGTGATAAATACATAGTAGATTCTGTGCTTTTTGAATCCATTTACACTTGTGTAACGAATTCCATTTTCGTCTGCCGAATATTTTTCTGGTTTAATTAACGTAGTCTCAATTTTTGAAAATACATTTTGAATGAATCTTTTGCCAAGACCTATTTGTTTGTCTTCGTAGTATTCATAAATTTCATCCAAATCTTTGTCAGCTTTGGATGTGAAATTATAATTGAATCCCAAGTTTTCGACCCCATTTAGATTTAATTTCTTGGGCAGTGATTAATTTTTCAGGATATTTCTTTGCATGGTCAAGTCGTCTCAGTAATTCTTTTCTTTGTTCTTGCGACAATTCTGGATTAGCCGCTTTCTTTGATTTCTTAGGCGTGTATTTGAATTCTAGAAAGTCTATGTATTCCAAAAGTTCTTTCTGAATTTTCTTTTGCAGAGCAGGAGACAAATCTTTGATTCTGTCCATTACTCTAAAATGGCTTGTGGGGTATTTGTCTCTACTAGTCATGGTTTAAGGTTAGGTTTTTAGGGAAATTGGTCAAGAAAAAAAAATCTGTATGCTGGCGTTTTTTAGTGTGGGTCAACCTTTACTTAGTAGGTAAAAAACATGTTCTAAGAATATGAATTAAACAAGGTAGACCCTCTCAATGTCATTAAGTTAAGAAAAACTAGGAAGAAATTAACCACGAAGGGCACGAAGAACACGAAGAAAAGAAGGGCGATAGAGGGATTAACATTTTAGTGAAAGTTTTTTGAGAGTTATCATTTTGATACTACGTCTCATATAGCGCCTATCGTCTTGGAAATAAAAAATGAATTTTCCTCCTATAAGAGGATTTTTACACCTTAAAATAGAAAAGACTTGATTTAGTATTAGCTCAGTTTGTGTATGGCAAATGTAGGAAATGCTGGAGAAAATTTTTGCTATATAAATTACTAATTCTACAATTACTTTTTTGTATTCTGTCTATTTGCAGAGGAAAGCATTGCAACGGGAACTGTCGGAAAAAAATATAATTTTGTTCAAAAAGGAATGAAATTAAAATCACTAGATGAAGAGAATCAGGGGAACCGTTATGCGATAATCATCGGCATCAATGAATACGAGGATGCGGCGATAAGCAAACTAAACAAAGCGCGTAATGATGCGAAGGCGCTCGACCGACTCCTAAAGGCTCAGGGCAATTTAATAAAGTAATTCTACTTACAGATGATATAGACCTGCAAAGTAAAAAATATCCGAGTGCGGAAAATATCATGGGACGACTCAGGGAAATTCTTTCCGGTGCATCAGAGAATGATTTGATCCTTGTATTTTTCTCCGGTCATGGAGTGACAGACAAAGACGGAAAAAGGCTACTTGGTCGCAGTTGATTCCGATCAGGCGAATATTTTTCGACTGGGGTTCCGGTAGATAAGATTGTAGCGGAGCTTTCTAAGTTTAATAAATCCTTACTACTACTCGATGCTTGTCGCGATGTGGTTTACAAGACGAAGGCGCTAGAGCAAAATCCTTTGCAGACAGATAGATATGCAAAGGCAAAATTAGCGGCTACTTTCTATTCGACGCAATCGGGTTATTTTAGTTTTGAAGATGAAGAATCGGACTATGGGGTATTTACCCGTTATCTCCTCGAAGGACTAGAAGGAAAGGCAGATACAAATAAGGACAGCGTAGTATCGTTTACGGAAATCGAGCAACATGTGCAAGCGGTAAATAACTGGTCGGCGAAGTTTAAGAAAAAACAAAAGCCTTCTACTGAAATTCACGGAGAAAAATTTGGCGATCTCGCACTCACTCTAAGCAGACGGAACAGAGAAAAGTCTAATCATAGAAAAAAAGAGGCAACGTCACGCGCGCAAGACGTGGGATGTTTTATGATCTTTCTTGTTCCTGGTTGGGGGCAGTGGCATGGAAGGATTATGGATTTGACCCGGCGACTCAGAAGATGAAAGCCTCTTTCTTTGGAATCGGTTCTTTCTTATTAGTCGCAAATCTTTTTCACGAAAACAGTTTATACAAAGAAGCAAAAGATACTTACAGACAAGAAACAATTCTAAATACTGCGACAAGTCTTAGTAGCCCATTCGTATTTACTCCTGCACTTTATACTTATACGCGAGCAGAAGCTGCCGGTGCCGACTACCAAACAGCGGCTAATCGTGCGAATTTCTCCATCTTAGCTCTAGTAGGTTTTATGGCGATGAATCTTTTAGATGTATCTTTCTTCGGGAACATAACAACGTTTAACCCCTTCTTAAAAGAACCAACAGCTTTTCTTAGAGGCCGAATTCAAAGTAACCACAGAAAATTAGCCGGTCAAAACGGGCAGAGGGGGAGATTGAAATTGATTTTCGTTTTAGTAGACGCTCGGTTCGGCTCCGCTCACCGAGCGGACTAATTAGTGAAGCGGACTGGTTCGAAGACATTTTACAAAAAAGTCCGATCCCTGAGCGAAGCCGAAGGGTCGGTGTATAACAAAAAAAGGAGACCAATCAATGAGAAAAAAACTATTCTACCACAAACTATTTCAAAAATACCTAATGGGAGTTGCGATTTCGTTGGGTCTTGCGAGTGGCGCATTACTAGGAGTAACCGGTCTAGTCGGAACCTACAACAGTTTCTCCGACGGAGAGACGTTAACCGCGAGTAAGCTAAACGCAAACTTCAATGCGTTAAAAACGGCAATTGCGTCAACAGTGGGAACAATCAGCGCCTACGGAGGAAATACCGCTCCAACAGGTTGGCTTCTTTTGCGATGGAACAGCCGTTAGCCAGACAACCTATGCAGATTTATTCGCAGTTATAGGTTGTAACTTCCGGATGCAGTGGAGGTAATTTCAATTTGCCCGATTTGCGCGGGAGATTTTTGCGAGGCAGAGATGGTGGAGCTTTGCGTGATCCAGATAGCGGAACCCGCACAGCTATGAGCACAGGTGGGAATACAGCGGATAATGTGGGGGGGAGTGTGCAGGGGATGCGTTGAAGAGTCATACGCATGATCATAGTTTACCAGTATCAAATTATACAACGTCCGGCGGTAATCCTGATAGAGTATGGCATGCATCTTATGGAACAAATTCTACATCAGCAACAGGTGGCAATGAAACTCGTCCTGTGAATGCGTATGTGAATTGGATTGTGAAGTATTGAGTAGACCTGTCATTTCGAACATCGCTTGGCGGAAGGATTTGCGGCTAAGCAAATGGGTGGATGTGAGAAATCTATTTGGCTTAATGCGATAGTTCTAAGAAGGATAGACCTCTCACGATGGGACTGTTCGAGGTGACAGGAGTTGTATGGCTATTTAGAATTAGCCCTTCCTAATTCTACGCAGGGCAGGGGACTTTGTTGTTGAAGGTAGTAATGTGTTATCTCTTTCTTCTAAGGAAAGGGGTGTTGGAAGAAAAAGTAAACCTCAACTGAAAAGTTGGGAATAGGTAAGTAAGGAGATTTTTAAAAATGGACAATTATTTCAAGCAAAGAGAGTTCAATTACAGAGTTGGTTTCGAGGTGATTTATGATTGCATCTAAATTAGTTTCAAATAAAGCTATTAATTTTTTATTCGAAAGATTGCCAGTTGTGATAAGCAAAAGTTTCTTTGGTTCGTTCTTAATTAAAAATCTTTCTATAAAATCGTGGTCTTTCGTAATCACCACGCGCTCTGTTTCCATAGACAATCTAAATAAAATAGTATCATCTGTTGCATTACCTTCTTCCAGTTCGGAGGTATGTAGAGTCAAATCCTTTTATTCTAAGCCATTTTAGACAGTGCAGATGACAGCATTGCATCAACTATAAAGTTCATGCTGCCTGCAATTTATGGATGCTCTTTATTTTTACCATTTTGCTCGCAAATAGAATACAAGCTCGGAGATCATCTTTTTCTAAATCAGGGTAGTCTTCTAAAATTTCTTCATGGGTCATTTCCCCGGAAAGAAGTTCCAGCATTATCTCTACCGGGTATCGGAGGTTGCGAATGGTAGGTTTTCCGAAACATACACTGGGATTTAGCGTGATGCGTTGTAATAGATTGGTTTCATTCATAGGTTTGAGTGTTCTATGCAAAGAAGAACTAGTCAAGCGAAAAACAAAAAGTTGGGAATAGGTAGAAAGGAGAAAAAAATATGAATAAAAAGTTTAAGCTTTCATTTCAAAAAGGAATCTTTCAAGGAATGGGGGATAGTAGTCGTTATCCTCTTCTTCCTCGGCACAGCTTGGGCGGTAACCGGTCTAGTCGGAACCTACAATAGTTTCTCCGATGGAGAGACGTTAACCGCGAGTAAGTTAAACGCAAACTTCAACGCTTTAAAAACAGCGATAGCGTCAACAGTGGGAACAATCAGCGCCTACGGAGGGAATACCGCTCCTACAGGTTGGCTTCTTTATGATGGAACAGCCGTTAGCCAAACAACGTATGCTGATTTATTTGCGGTCATAGGTTGTAACTTCGGATGCAGTGGGGGTAATTTCAATTTGCCCGATTTACGTGGTCGCTTTTTGCGAGGCAGAGACGGTGGTAGTGGAAGAGACCCAGATAGTGGAGCAAGGACAGCTATGGGCGTGGGTGGGAATACAGCGGATAATGTGGGTAGTGTGCAGGTGGATGAATTAAAGAGTCATACGCATACGGTTCAATGGTCATACGATGGATCAGATAATGATAGAGACGACTCGCATCCAGGAGTTGGACTTGCTTATCCTAATGGTGGATTGACAACAACTGCAACAGGTGGCAGCGAAACTCGTCCTGTGAATGCGTATGTGAATTGGATTGTGAAGTATTAGTAGCCCCGTCATTTCGAACTGCTTCACCGTGAGAAATCTATCTGCCTTAATGCGATAGTTCTAAGATGGATAGACCTCTCACGATTTTTCCGCCCTGCGCTAGACGCGCCCAACGCCTTCGCATGTTCGAGGTGACTGGGGTTGTGCGGGTAATAATAAGTAACCCCTTCCCTTTAGGGAAGGGGTGTTGGGCGCAGAAGTGAAGCAAATAGAATAAGTCGGGGTTAGGTCAAAAGTCCGACAAGAACAAAAAAGTAAGAGTAAGAAAGGAGAAAAAAATCATGAACAAAAAATTAAACCAATCTTTCCAAAAAAGAATCTTCCACGCACTGAGGATATTATTAATTATCCTCCTGTCAGCCTGTAAATTTTCATTTGCAGAAGATAAGCTTTCTCAGATTGCTACTGCGTTTAATCTAAGTAAGCCTCAGAGCGAGAGAGATGCAAGGATTATCATTCAGTGTGATGCAGATACTCCGACTGGCGTTCGCTCGATTCGCGGGTTGGTCACGGACTATGAGACGAATGCTGTTATTTCGAATGCATTTGTTAGCACGCAGGTTTCTACCGAGGTGTATTCTACTGATGCAGAGGGAAAATTTAAAATCCAAAAAGTAGGAATGGAGACAACACGTGTTACCCTCAAAGTGGTAGCGGATACTTATAAAAGTCTATCTACCCCGATTGAATTTACCTGTCAAAATTTGAATGCTTTGATCTATCTTCCAAAAGAAACCATTACAGGCACGAACACAGCGTCTAATCCGAATAATACTCCAGTTACTCCGACGGGCACTGCGTCCACAGCTTGTATTTTTAGCATGTCTATCTATGGTGGTTGTAAGTTATGATTTTTCTCTCTCAGGGGATAATGGTTCGACAGGCTCACCATGACAAAATATGTGTCACCCTGAGCCTAGTCGAATGGGGCAAATCCGTTTTTATCAGTGCAAGTCAGTGGTTAATATTACTTTTCATCCTTTCCATTTCTAATTGCATTATCTTTTATCCTCTCGTGGAAAAAAGTTTTGAGGTGAAAGACAAATCAAGCTCTTATGCGATAGCCGCATTGTATGCACTTGCTGACAAAGAAGCACCTAAAGCGGGTAACGGTGGCACTTTACAAAAACTAAATCCGGGTAACGCGGGATTTACTCTTTCCTGGAATGAAGGCTCGGACGACAAGACAGATGCATCTAGTCTACGTTATAAAGTATATACATCAACCTCAGACAATCTTCGCACCGTTGGGGATATTGAGGCTAATGGCGAATTACTTACAGAATCTGCAAAGTCTATGTCTAGTCTTACCATTTCTAATTTGCGAATTCGTGGGACGGTTTCTTATTACAATGTAATCGTGCAGGATTTGTTTGGCAAAAAGACCGCCTATTCATCTATATCCGCTACGATTATTCCAAAATACTTTTACGCATTAAATCAATCCGACAATTCTGTATCCATTTTTACTATAAACAAAACGACAGGTGCTCTAACGCAAGTCAATACACTGAGTGGTGGAAATTCTCCTTCTTCGATTTATATTCCTCCCAAAGGAAACTATTTGTATATGGCTTCGACTTCTGAAAATAAAATTAGACTTTATACTTTGGATGCAAATACAGGAAGCTTAACGTTTGCAAATTCCTATTCCGGCGGCAGTGGAGTAATCTCGTTAATCGCTGATCCGGAAGGACGCTACCTCTATTCTACCGATTCTCTTTCGAATAAAATTTTTATGTTTAAGATTAACTCTACTGATGGCACACTTACTCCGCTCACTGCTGTTTCAGTGGCTACTGGTAATTATCCGATTCATCTAAGCATTGATCCTTCTGGTAGTTTTGTCTATGCGATGAATCGGGACTCGGATAGTGAATCCCAATTTGTTCTAAATTATACCACAGGTGAGTTGACTCCTCTTGTTGTATCTTCTCAGGTGACAGGAACCAAACCTTTACAGGCAGCCATTGATCCATTGGGTGTCTACGCTTTCGCTACAAATTTCATCGGAAATTCTCTTTCCAATTTTAAGATTGACCCTGTGCGCGGCGAATTGAAATTATACGCTACTCTAACTACTGCCCTTAGCGCTGGTCCTTCCTCTCTTCAATTTCATCCCTCCGGGAATTATTTGTATGTAGCTGAGTCTACGTCTAATCAAATTCGGCAAATGAGTTTAGACCGAACAAATGGGATATTACAGCCATTAGCCACGGCAACTGTATCCCAGACTGGCAATCCATTTTACATTTTATCAGATTACGGCGGCAAATTCTTATACTCCGTAAATAAAACAGGAAATTCAGTGAGTCTCTATACGATCGGTAGTGATGGCTCTTTAGCGTATAATTCAAATTATCCGACAGGAAATACTCCTGTATACAGCGTTCTATATCATACAGTGGAGTAAAATAATATGAAAAAAATTATAAAGTTATTTAAAAAAAGCCTAAAGCGAATCGTTCTAAGGCAAATAGATTTCTCACACTTCGCAAACTGTGAAGCCGCTCGGTTCGAAATGACTGTTATAAATCGCATCGGTGTTCATCGGTGTCTATCGGTGGTAATCTTTTCTCTTTTCCTAACCAGTTGTGCAAGCATCGAGAAAGACCCGCTTGCCATTCGCACACACGAGCACGGAAGTTTTGAATTCAAGCAAGTGGGGCTTGGTGGATTTTCGGAAAGCTGTGAAATTTTATACGAAAAAAAAATCGTTCACGGCTTATTCGTATTACCCATTAACCCACTTAATAAAGAAGAACTTCCTTCTCTTAAAAATAAAAAGATTAGAATCAAATACTTAATTCGTAAATTGGATTTGCTTTACAACGCTTTAGGATTTGTATTTAGTGTTATTACTCAGACGATTGTGGTAGAGGATTGTGGGCGGACAAATAATCGAGACGATTTAGCAGAGCAAAAGTCTGTAGACTTTATGAAATCTTTTCTTGGAAAGTATGAAAAGATTAAAGCGTTAAGAGACGAAGGGAAGTTAAACGTAAAAATTGTAAACGGGCGAATGGTCATTGTCCTCTCAACTGATGTCTTGTTTAACGTTGGCTCCAAAGAACTTTCTTTCAAAGGAAAAAAGGCGATTATTGAAATAACAAAAATTCTTTCTGAAATTGAAGACCAAAAATTTCAAGTGGAAGGGCATACGGATAACGATCCATTTAAGGCAGAAGGAGCGACTAATTGGGATTTGGCGGCAAGCCGCGCGCTGAGTGTTCTAAATGAAATGATAAAAACAGGAATGCCATCGACTAAAATCTCAGCCGCAAGCTTTGGAGATGCAAGACCGTTAGTCGCAAACGATACTCCTTCCAACAAAAAGCAAAATCGTAGAATTGAAATTGTAGTTCTGCCGGATATTGAATCTTTGCCGGGCTATGAATGACATTGCGAGGTTTATGCACTTAGCATCTTTTCAACATGCCCGATATACTTCTGTAAAAAATTCATATCGGGAGTTCGACCTTTTTTTCCGACGGATAATTCCTCTTTGATCCGCAAGACGAAATACATTTCCATTTCTCCTTTTCCTTTTACAGGAATTTTACCCCTGAATTGGAAATCGAAGAAGTCTTTGGTCATAAGGTAAAGGTTATGAGATATATTGACCTTATCCGCTTCTCCGTTTGCTTCCATTCTTTGCGCGATATTGACAGTGTCTCCCCATATATCAAAGTTAAATCTTTGTTCTCCTAAAACTCCACAGACAACAGGACCGCAGTGAATTCCGATTCTTACTTTCCAACTTGGAAGTCCTTTTCTCCTTTGACTCTTTTGGTATTTGCGTAGAAATTCCTGAATTTTGAGAGCACTTAAGACTGCATCGACTGCATGAAGGCGTTTACTCTCTATTATCCCGCTTGCAGCCATGTAACTATCGCCGATAGTTTTTATTTTTTCTAAGCCTTTCATTTGAACAATTCTATCAAAGTGCGAATAACATTCATCTAACTCAGAAAGTAATTTCTCGGGTGAAAGAGTAGAGGCAATGTTTGTAAACCCTACAAGATCGCAAAATAGAATAGAAGAAGAAGGAATTGATTTTGGTTTTACTTTGCCATTTTGTTTTAATTCTTCTACAATGTATTTTGGTAGGACTGAATTTAGTATGTCATCTGTTTTTTTGAAAGAGTCTTTTAATTCTTTATCGAAAATACGATAAGCGGCTCTTTGAATAAAAGAATTTTGCTCAAACAAAATATCGGTACATATTCTATAAGGAAGTTTTGCTCGCTTAACGATTATTTCAAGTAGCGGATACATCTTATTTTCCGAACTAAAAATCGTATCAAAACCAATATTTCTTCCTTTTGCACGAAGAGAGTGTATCGCATACTCCATATTCTCCTCATATTTCTTTCTGAGAAGAGAATCGTTTTTCTTAATGTCCAAGACCTTAAAGAAAAAAATTTGATTTTGCGATTTGAAAGTTGCTTCATAGTATGAGTTTAGATTTCCACTCAAATTGAGCTCTGCCTGAGTTGCAATCCACCAGTGTTTGAACAAATTGAAATAGGGAGGTTTTGGGCTTATGTCTGGAAATTCCTTTCGCAGGGTGTCGATCATATCTTTGGTTATCTTACGAAACGAGACTCCTTCAATGGCAATGTAGTCAGAAACTCCCGGCGGCTTCTTAAGCTCCTCTTGCAAATGGAGCAGTAAATATCTAGCCAATTCGCGCGCTAGCTCATATCTGATTTCTTTTCTGTTCATTCAATTGCCAATATTAAATTCTCCTTGCTTAATGCTTTTACAAATTCAATTTGGTTAATGTGAAAACAAAAAAAAAGCCAGAGACTGCAAGAGAGCAGTTAATCAATCCCGACGGCTTGCCAGCGTTTGGGATTTTTTCTCAAGCCGTTAATGAAATCAATTTTAAGGATTACAAATATCTATCTCCTTTTGGGAAAACAAAGAACTCTATAAGTAAACACTTTGCTTACAATCAATTTGAATATGTAGGTGGAGTTTCTGACAAAATAATTTTTGGTGTTGCCGTTGCGGATTTAAAGTTTCTCACTAACGCATTTTTTTATATCTATCTTCCTGAGACAGGTAAATTCTTTCACAAAAGTTTCAAAGCCCCTTTCTCCATCGGCTCTAAGTTTTCTAATTTTCCTGAAACAGGAGTAGTGTCTTTTTCTCAGGGAAAAAACAGAATCGAGATGGCTCCTTTAAACGGTAGGCGAAAGCTTCATTTGGAATTAGCGTCAGGCGAAACAGTCGAAGCGGAATTTTTAGAAGATGGAATTGAGCCTCTTCGTATTTGCACACAAGCCGGTGTCAACGGATGGGTGTATGTGCGCAAAACCGCCGGTAGCCCCGTCATTGGAAAAATTGATTGTGATTTAGGAAAGTTTGATTTAGAAAAACTCGGTGTTTATGGGCATAATGACTACAGTGTAGGATTTATGCGAAGGGAAACGTTTTGGAATTGGGCTAGCTTCACTGGTAAGATAGAGAAGGGTGTAATTGGTATTAATCTCTCTTGCGGGGTAAATGAAACTAGCTTCTCCGAAAATTCTCTCTGGATAAACGGTGAACGATTTCAAATGCCACTTGTGTCCTTTCAATATGATAAGAGAGACTTAAAGAAAGATTGGAAAATTGTTTCGAGTGACGGTGTTATTGATTTGGTATTTAAACCGGAAGGAAATTAGCGCGAGAACATAAATGCATTTATCGTTGCTTCAAACTTTAACCAATTATATGGAAAATACTTTGGGAAAATAAAAATTAGCCCCACAAAATCGATTAAGATCAACGGAATGTATGGATATGCCGAAGATCATTATGCAAAATGGTAAATTAATAAAAGAAGGATAGGAACTATAAATGAGCGAAGAGGAAATGGAATTCAGTGAGGATGATTTTAACTATACCGACAAACAGATTACTATTTCTGTTCGGACGATTGGTATTCCTGAAAATCTACCTAAGAACGGAGTTATTTTAGATTTAAAAGGTATTTTGAATATTTATTCTGCAAATCCTTTGAAAGGGGTTCTAGCGAATTTAATCAATGCCGGTAAGACTAAAATTTATGTTTATATGAAGCAACTGGATAATATCGATTCGTCGGGACTCGGTGGACTCATCGCCGTTCAAACGAAACTCTTGAAAATAAACGGAGTGCTAAAAGTTGTTGAGCCTTCTGATAAAGCACGGTCAGTTTTGAAATTGACCAACCTGGAAAGCTACTTTCATATGAACGATATCTTTGTTCCTTAGGTAAATATCATTATGCCGCACCTGTTACCTGAATGAATTCTTCGATAATTCTATACACCGCCTGAGCAAGAGCCGGATCAAATTGTAATTCCATAGCTCTTGTTTCGGGATTAGTGACTAAAATATTTTCTAATCCTTTTGGTTTAAAGCGAAAGTACGTAACCTTTGTATAAATATCTATTTTAAAATTGTCGCTATCTAGTCGAATCGCACTTATTTCTTCGAGGGGTAATCTAAAAGTCTCCGCTAGTAGGAAACGGAGTCTGCTCGATTCATAGATAATATCTCGGATTGTATCTGGGTCTGTGATTTGTATGTCTGCCATAGAGGCGTAATTAAATACGATCTAATACCTTTGTCAAGAAATTATTTTGAAAATATCTCGAGTAAAATCGGAAGATAATAACAATCTAATTTGAATGAATTAAAAAAACCATTGTGTCCACCATAGTTTTCAATCCTGACCGTCAAATTAGGATTAGGCGTTAGCTCATAAAAATCTTCCGGATGAACTACCGGATCATCCTTTGCCGTAATGATTGTGGTTGGTGTTTTTAGATTTTTAAAATAATCTTTCGTGAGAGTGTAGGTCTCGAAGTATTCATCTGCACTTTTATAAGGACTGTAATCGGGAATAATTCTTTCCGTGAGTTTCATTACGGTGTCCGCATTCTTGTATTTTTCGAAATCATACAAAAAGGGAAAGAGTCTTTCTTTTTCTTCGAGCGAGCGCATCCATTGTTTTAAAAAGTATTTTCGTAGAAATGGATTTTCATCCATCATCTCTGTGCTAGACTTTGGATGAATCGCGGGGCTAATGCCTACAGCGTGTTTTAAATTGGGAATTATTTTTTTAGTGTTATTTCGTGCAATGCGGAGTGCAAAGTTTCCACCAAGAGAAAATCCGATAACAAAGAAAGGATTGCCCTTATCTGCTAGCTTAGAAACTTCTTTTGCTGCTGCCATAGTTTCTTCAAAGAGGCTACCATTGAATATCCCCTCGTTGAGATGATGAGTTCCTCCATGATCGCGCAGATTGATTCTAAAAATATCAAATCCATTATTATAAAGGTAAGCTCCTGTCTTTAAAATATACGCAGAATTTATATGTCCTTCCCATCCATGTAAAAGTAAAACTAATCCTTTCGGATTTTTATTCATCTGCTTCGACAAATACCCGATTAGCCGCACATTCTTTCCTGCCTGGATTAAATGAAGCTTTGCCTGCTCAAACATCGCGCTTTGTTTTAGCTTTTGAAATTTCAAACTCGCAAGGATTGTCTGCACAGTCGCAGAGCGTAGTAGTAAGGGAGGTTTAAATTTTGGAACCATATTTTATATACTGATTGATATATTCATATTCATTTCACTCAAGTCTAGTTTTACTTACTCAGAGTTGTTGTCGAGTAATAATAAGAAACGGATTGCCACCGATGGACACCGATAAAAAAGTGATAAAGATTTTTAACACAAAGGACACAAGGGTTTCACAAAGTGCACAAAGATTCCTTTTTCATTGTGAGCTTTGTGTGCTTTTCTCTTTGTGTTCCTTGTGGTTTATCTTTTTTGGTTGGCTTGGTCGATTTGATTCATCATTAATACAAATCACTTATTCTAGTCTAAAATTTCTTGTTTAATTCAACTTGACTTCTTACTGGAATCAGAAAGATACTTTTTAAAAATGCTATTATATTGTAGGATACAATTTTCGTGAAAACTAAATTTCTTATTTTAATTTCCTTTTCTCTATTTCTAAGTTGCCAGTTTATTTCCGAATGGAAATACAAAGATGAAATAGTGTCAGAGGCTTACGTCAATAATCCAAATGGTCTTGCACTTTATAAAACAAAAGGAGATTTGAATTCGAAAGAAGTTGTTTTAAATCCAGAAGAGAAATTTTATTTTTTAGAGAAATCGAATGACGATGTAAAAAGAGGGTAGTTGGCGCAAGGTATTGTATGGGGGTAAAGAGTTATTTGCCTATAAACAGATGATTCGTCTGCAAGGAATTGATGGAATATTTTAAAGTAGAATAAAAAAGCCGTTGGTAATTTGGAGTTCAGAAGTAGGACTAAAATTAAAAGAATCTCCTTTTATAGATACTAATGGAAAAGAAAAGAGTTTCCTCCTTTTTCAGTTATTGAAATTCTTGCTTACGAAGGTAATTGTCTGAATCAGAATATATTAAAAGTCAGAACGAAGACAAGAAGAATTGGATTTATTACTCAAAAAATTTCACGCTTCAGAAATAAGGAAGAGGCAGAGGAAAATGCAAGTTCTTTGATGATTAAAGATGACGGCTATTTCTAGTAGCCACCAAAGAGCCTATTTTTCTGGACATAAGAATCAATGACTCCAATTGATAAGACTAAATACAAGAAATTATGAGAAAAAGAAAATTATTATATGTCAACTATTCTAAAAAAATTGATGGGGAAAGATATTACTCATTTTAATAAAATCCGTAGCAATATTTGGAAGAAAGAACTGGAAATCACGATTATTTATTCCAGAGTCCAACGGAAAATTTCTAAATGACAAAGACTTTACCGATTATACAATAGAAAATACTAAATTCAAAGGTAATCCTATTTTCATTAAACTAGTAAGCGAAATAGCAAAAGAATACCCTACAAAATTTTTGAACTTTTTAGATTTCAGATTAACAAAGCTTTCTACTTATTCTAAAGGCATAAATTATTATTTAGAAAATGCAATTTGCATGAACGGGAATTATAATTCCTTTGTATTAAGAATGATAAGCAGGTTATTCACAAATGGATATTAAATAATAATTATCATTGGATTTCTGGTTTTAAAACATTTGATTTAGATGGGGATGGCATTTTGGAATTTCTTATCGAGAGGATGGGAGGAAGTGACTTATAATGAACTCTTTGGTGCTAAAAGGAAATATGAAGCAATAGCTTATTTTTCACACGAATCAATAATCAAGAATAATACAATTTACGTGCAAAGTATTTAAAGGAATATCTGTCTTTAAAGATGAATTCGATATTCTAATACAAAATCCCACCCCAAAGGCACCATACTCAAATACAAAAAAGGAAAACTAATAAAAATAAAATGAACAGTTATATACGAATAGCCGCAGTCGTGCCGGAATTAAAAGTCGGCGATGTTGAGTTTAATACAAAAGAAATTATTTCGGCGCTAGAGAAGGCAAAGAAAGAAGGTGTGGAGATTGTAATATTTCCAGAGCTTTGCATTACTGGTTACACCTGCGCGGATTTATTTTATCAATCCAAACTCAGGCGAGAAGCGGTAAATGCTTTAATTGAGATTGCAAAGGTTACTGGTTTACACGGAATTACCGCAGTCGTGGGACTTCCTGTGGAAGTAAATAGCAAGCTTTATAACTGTGCGGCACTTCTTTCGAATGGGGAAATCATAGGAATTGTGACTAAGACGTATTTGCCTACGACGGGTGAGTTTTATGAAGAGAGATGGTTTTCTAGTGAACTAGATAGAGTAGGTGAGTTTGTAAAAATAGAGGGAAAGGAAATTCCGTTTGGCGCAGACTTACTCTTTGCCGCTGAGAATTTCCCCGAGCTAAAGATTGGAATTGAAATCTGTGAAGATTTGTGGGCAGTGATTCCTCCGAGTAGTGAGCTTGCGATTTCAGGTGCGACTCTTCTTTTAAATCCTTCTGCAAGTAATGAAATACTGGGTAAATTTGAATACCGTAAAGAATTAGTCCGTCAACAATCGGCTCGCTGTATTGCGGCTTATGTGTATTCGTCGGCGGGGGCGAATGAATCCTCGACAGATGTGGTATATTCTGGTCATGCGCTCGTGGCAGAGAATGGATCTATTATTGCCGAGTCGTCGCGCTATTCTTTTGCAACTGAAATGACTCTTGTGGATATTGATCTAGAGCGACTTGTAAATGATAGAATTCGAAATAGTAGTTTTTCTAAATCTTCCGTTGAAACTAAATTTACGGAAATTAATTTTACACTATCTCGAACTACAAAAGAGAAGCTCATGCGCGTTATTCCTAGAATGCCATTTGTGCCTTCTGATCCCGCGAAGAGAAATGCAAACTGTGAAGAAATATTTCTCATTCAATCTACTGGTCTTGCTAAGCGACTCAAGCATACAAACTCGAAGAAAGTTGTCCTCGGTCTTTCGGGTGGACTGGATTCTACTCTTGCCCTTTTAGTTTGTATTAAAGCATTTGAAATTCTTGGGCTTGATAAAAAGGGAATTCTTTGTATTACAATGCCAGGCTTTGGAACAACAGATAGAACTAGAACAAATGCAGAGACTCTTGCAGTGGAGCTTGGAACAAGTCTACAGATTATTTCTATTGCGGATGCAGTCTTGCAACACTTCAAAGATATTGGGCAGGACTTAAACCTTCACGATATTACCTACGAGAATTCGCAGGCAAGAGAGAGAACGCAAATTCTAATGGATCTGGCTAACAAAGAGAATGCGCTTGTCATTGGAACGGGAGATATGTCAGAGCTGGCACTTGGCTGGTGCACTTACAATGGAGATCAGATGTCCATGTATGGGGTTAATGCCGGTATACCTAAAACGCTTGTGCGTTATTTGATAGAGTGGAGAGCAGACGCAGAATACAAAAATAATGTTGGAAAAATTCTACACGATATTTGCAACACTCCTGTTTCACCGGAACTTCTTCCTTCTAAGGACGGGGAGATTGTGCAAAAGACAGAAGAAGTAGTTGGTCCTTATCTACTGCATGATTTCTTTTTGTATTATATGCTTCGCTTGAATTACTCTCCATCTAAAATATTCTATCTTGCCAAACAAGCATTTGCCGGTGAATATGAAACTTCTGAAATAAAAAAATGGATGTTAGTCTTTTACAAACGATTTTTCTCGCAACAATTCAAACGCTCTGCAATGCCAGACGGACCGAAAGTAGGTTCAGTCGCTCTTTCTCCCCGTGGTGATTTACGTATGCCAAGTGATGCAAGCGCAAACTTGTGGTTAGCTGAGATTGAAGGACTGTGAATGATTGATACTGTCATTTCGAACCTCGCTTGGCGGTCGTGGCGAAGCGGGTGGAACTTCGAGTGTGAGAAATCTATTTAGCTTAATACTATCGTTTTATTGTCAGATAGACCTCTCACGATGAAGCTGTTCGAGGTGACAGTGTAACTACTCCAAATCCAATTGCAGCTTTCTAATTTTCTTTAATTGAATATCGCCGGTTGGATCGTTGCCTAATTTGGCTGCAATAAATTCTCTCGCTTTGTCGGAGGTTTGGTAGCGGAGGTAAGGCTTCTCTGAGAGTATACAATCTAGAATTACGCGTGCTACTTCGTCGGGGCTTTGACCTGCGGCGAAAGATTTTTTTGCTGTATCCATATAGGTTTTTAGAACAGGCGCATAATCGTCATTTAACACTCCGCCGGATTTTTGCATATCTCCTAGAACTCGATTTACAAATTCTGTTTGAATAGCACCGGGCTCTATGATTGACATTTTTACATTGAAGAATGGTTCAAGGTAAGTTGCCATGCTTTCAATTAAACCTTCGAGGGCAAATTTGGATGAGCAATAGATTTCGTTCATTGGTTGACCGATTAGTCCACCCACTGAGGTTACAGAAATAATATGTCCTGATTTTCTTTCTCGCATGGAGGGTAATACTGCTTTGATGCAGCGTATCGCTCCGTAGTAGTTTACATCCATTACATTTTCGATTTCTCTCATCGAAGCTTGCTCAAGAGTTCGAATGTAGCCGAAGCCTGCATTGTTTACTAGAACGTCTATTCTTTCTTCTTTGTCTAATATGAATTTAACGCAATCTAAAACTGATTCATCATTTTGAACATCAAGTTGTCGTATTTCTAATTTAACTCCTTGATCGTTTGCGAATTGCTTTAACTTATCTTTTTTTTCTAGATGTCTCATCGTCGCATAGACTTTGAAGTCAGTCTTTGCAAGTCGGACTGCTGTGTGCAATCCCACTCCAGAAGAGCATCCAGTGATCAGAGCAATTTTATTTACATTGTCCATATAATTCCTTTTGATTCACTCTATTCCCGCGCTTCTCCTATGTCCATCTAGAAATATTGATTTACTAAGTCCGTAAAATGCTTTCCTCTTTCTTCAAAGTTATTGTATTGGTCAAAGCTTGCACAGGCAGGCGAGAAGATTATCATTTCAAATTTTGATCTGGATACTCTTTCTTGAATTGCCTTAACTGCTTCGGTTAGATTTTCTAAAACATGTAGCCTGTCATTTAAACAAACTGATAATTCGTTTTCCCAATGAAGTCTTGCTTCTCCGATTAAGAATACTTCTGCGTTTAATTCTTTTAGGCGGTTTGTAAGAGGGGTAAGTTCTTCGTTTTTTTGCTTTCCTCCAATGATGAGGATAATCGGTGTAATGCTACTAATTCCTGAAAGACCGGAAAGCATACTATGAATGTTTGTAGATTTTGAATCATTGATAAATGTAATTCCATTGTATTCTTTGATTTTCTGAAAACGATAGAGTAGACCTGTAAAATCAGAAATTGCCTTTTGTATATTCTCCGGCAAACAGCCCGCAGCCTCACAGAGTAAGATACTCGCCGCTAAATTTTCTAGATTGTGTTTTCCCTCTAGTGGAAATTCTTTTGTGGAGTAGGTGAATAAGTTAGTATAAATTCTAGATTCCTCCTGGCTAATTCTTGCCGAAGAATCTTTTGTTTCGCCGAATAATACTGATTTGCCTTTCGGGCTTAATGCTTCTAAGTTTAATTTTTCTATGAGTCGCTTGTTTGTGACAAAGACTGCGTTTTCACTTTCTAAATTGATAATTCTTTTTTTTGCTTCCAAATAGTTTCCCATCGTTCCATGTCTTTCTAAGTGGTCGGGTGCAATGTTTAGAATGGCAGAAATGTCTAGATTTAAAAAATCAGAGTCATCGAGTTGATAACTACTCAACTCTAAAACAGCAAAGTCTAAATCCTCTTCACAGAATTCAATGAATGGGACTCCTATGTTTCCGCCCATTTTGGATTTTGGAAATGATTTTTGTATGATATGAAAGGTGAGGGCGGTTGTTGTTGATTTGCCATCTGTGCCTGTGATTCCAATGATTTTGCCTTTAAAGAAAGAACGAGCAAGTGAAATCTCGCTCACGATAGGAATACCTGCTTCATTAAGCTTTACTACGAGTGGATGACTTGGTTTAAATCCGGGACTTTTAACTGCTAATTGAATTTCTCCCAAGGCAGATAGTTCGATAGAGTCGGGAAAATAGGAAATGCCGCAGATACTCGGTTGTGGCTTTCCGTCTACGAGTAGGATTTCACAATCAAACTTCTTTAGAAATTCTACAACTGCCTTTCCTGTGATTCCGCCGCCGATTACAAGGACTCTTGGTTTGCTTTTTAAGATGTTTTTAAAGTTCATATTTTTTTTCTAAAAGTTTCATTGACACAATTTTAGGCTTAAGGTAGATGTATATATTATTTTTTAGGAAACATACCTTGCTTAAACATACAAATAAAGGCGATATACTAGTAGTTTATCTGGAAGGCCGTTTAGACGTTTCTGTCGCAAACGAAGTAGAAGAAGGCCTTGCTGAGATCATAGACAATGGTGGACACAAGAAAGTCCTTTTGAATATGGAAGGAATTGAATACATGTCTTCTTCTGGCTTTAGAGCCTGCATTTCTACTCTTCGAAAGTTAAATTCGAAAGAGGGAGTCTTAAAAATGTGTAATATCAAACCTGCTGTAAAGCGTATCTTTGATGTCATAGAGCTTACATCCTTATTTGATATCTATCCAACAGAAGCAGATGCACTTGCTGATTTTAAATAATCAGCCTTCTTTCTTTAGCCATTAACCCAATTCTTCAAAAAATCATTTTACAAAAGGAGTTCGAAGTTTCTCGGACTCCTTTCTATATGGACACTCTACGTCCTAAATATTCCCTTCTTGAATCTCTCAAGTCCAGTTCTGATTCGATTATTGCTGAATGCAAAAAAGCCAGTCCTTCTATGGGAATTATTCGTGCTGACTATGATCCCGTTTCCATTGCGCGTATTTACGAAGCTTGTGGTGCTCGCGCCATATCTGTATTAACCGATGAGAATTTTTTCCAAGGAAGTCTCAGTGATTTACAAAGAGTAAGCTCTGCTGTAAAGCTTCCTGTGATTCGAAAGGATTTTATTATTCACGAGAAGCAAATCAGAGAAGCAGCCCGCTTTGGTGCTTCGGCTGTATTACTTATCGTTCGAATTTTAAAACCAAATCGATTAAAGGACTTATTAGATTTCGCTTATTCGATCGGGCTTGAAGTCCTTGTAGAAATTCATAATAAAAAAGAAGCAGATATTGCTGCTAATATCGGCGCTCCCATCATCGGGATTAATACCCGCGATCTAGATACATTTCAGATTCACCAAAACCTGATAGAAGAGGTTACTCCTAATTTGCCTGAGGGAACTCTTGTAGTAGGCGAGTCGGGCATTAAAAACAAAGGCGATTATCAAAGCATGAAAAAATACGTTCAATCCGTTTTAATCGGAACTTATTTCATGCAAAAGCAAGATATTGCGAAAGCTTATAAAGAGAATTAATCTCTTAAAGAAAAATTACTTTTCTAAAACTACTTCGTGCTAACACAGATGGAATTTTTAGATTGTCTTTGCCCATGGAGTGGGTTTCTTTTCCGTCAATGTAGACTTTGATTCCTTTTACTTCTTTGAATTCAAAAAGTGTGTGACTGAGTTGATCGAGTCTATCTTGCATCAGTTCTTTACCAGCATTTTGTTGAAAATTACTATCTAGAGAAATATGTAAAATTCCATCAGCCAATTTCATTTTCTTTGAATATTGAAAATCTTGCGGTAGAACACTTAAAACACCTTTGTCTTGCTCGTCGTAGTTAGGACCTTTTCGTAGTTCTTTTAGAGCAGACTTAATTCTTTTCTTTAAGCTTCCTTTTAATTTTCTTTGGACTTTGACTAGTTTTGAATAATTCTTATTTCCAGTTTGGTAGAATTTTAAAAAATAAATTCCCTGTAATGTCTCTGTTTCTTCTGAGGCAAATTCTGAAAGTCCATTCAGATTATTTTCTGCGCGAATCATAGGAACTTCAGAAGAAGAGTTTTCTTTTTCTTGTCCTTCTGCAAATGAGGGAATGCTTGTGTCGTCAGTTATGTCAAAATTAGTAACATGATTGATGGAAGATTGCGTTTTTACTGCATTTGGCTTGAATGGTTTACGATGAAGACTCTTGTCGATTAATATCAATCCAATTAAAATAAAAGATAGATAGTATAAAAAAGATTTTGAAGAGTTGGACTGAAATTCTTGTGACACACTTTATTTTCGGAAAGGTAAAGTTGAGAATTAAGAAACTAATTCTTATTATTTCTTTTTGGAGATAAATAATAAAAAAAAGTTTCCAAAACTATATTAATGAAACATAATACACGTTTAATGAGACAAAATAAAATTATTTGTTCTTTGATTCATATACTCCATTCCAATTTTCATCTGGCGGATTACGGAGATAATTCTCACAGCGATCAATATAAACTCTAGATGCTAGGTCAGATGATTTGATTCGCAAAGTTTCTTGAAATATTTTTAATGCATCTTGAAAATTTCTATTTCTGTATTGATTCACTGCCTCATTAAACAAGGAATTAAATTTTTGCACTTCAAGACTTGCTTCTTCTTTCTCACAAACTAATTCATAAATTTCAATCGCGTTGTGTTTTCCTTTCACTGCAACTAAATCAAGAACTCTTACTTCTACAAAATCTTTTACGATTGCGTATGTCGGTTCACTGATAATGATTTCTGTCCCATAGTATTTGTTGATACTTTCAAGTCTGCTCGCAAGATTTACACTGTCGCCAATGACAGTGTAGTTTAATCTATTCTCGGAGCCCATATTTCCAACGATTACTTCTCCGGTGTGAATTCCAATTCTGTCGGCAAACGGCATTTTGCCCATGCGCTCTAATTCTTGATTTGCCAATCTTAATACTCTTTTATGCTCGATAGCAGAAAGGCAGGCTTGTAGTGCATGGTCTTCAATCGGAGTAGGTGCTCCCCAGAACGCCATGATAGCATCTCCAATGTATTTATCTAATGTCCCGTGGTGATCTGTGATAATCTTACTTGCACTGCCTAGATATTGACTGAGTTGCTCAACTAACTCTTCTGGACTTAACTTCTCGGAAATAGAAGTAAAGCCTGCTATATCAGAAAAATAGATTGTCATAGATCTACGCTCTCCTTCTAGAATCGCTTCTTTGTTGAGAGAAATCAATTCACGAACAAGTCCATCGGGAACGTATTTTTTAAAAGAGCGAAGACCCGTGCGCATCTTTGTAAACGACTGAGCCATATTATCTACTTCATATAAAAAGGAGCTAACCTCTGTATCTGACGTTAAATCGAATTGCTGAATTTTTTTCATTTCATCTGAAAGAAGAGACAAAGGCTTAGACAGCTTTTGGGAAAATTGAAATTCAAAGGCAACTGCTACAGCAACTAAAATTAAGGACATGAGTAATATGTATTTATTGTTTCGATGCACAATATACATGAAATCATTTTCGGGAACAACGATTCCAATTTTCCATTCAATATCATCTTTTCGAAACGAAGTATATTTCGCAATATAATCGATCCCTTTGTAAGTATATTCTAAGAAATCGATTCCTTCTTTTTGTTGAATATCTTTTTGGGTTTGATAATAATTGAAAGAGCCTGCAATCAGTGGGTTATCCATCTTATCCGCAGTAATGAGTTGAAGAGTTTTTTTCCCATCGGCAGCGATTTCTTCTTTCATTATTTTTTCTAGCTCATCTTTCTTACCGGACGGAATTGCAACGACTTGGTTCTTTGAATTGAGTAAAAACGCTTTTCCGTTTTCACCAATTGTCAATGTGTTTAAAAATTCAGACAGCTCTGAAATGCTAATATCAATTCCAATTGCGCCAATGAATTTTCCAGACTTATCATAAACGGCACGGCTACAGGTAATGCCGGGTTTGCGATCATTGAAGAACACATAGACTTCTGTCCATGCATGATCCTTTGAAGCGATTGCTTCTGTATACCAGGGACGCGTCTTAGGATTGTAGGCTTCTTCTGCGGGTAAAACTTTATTTGCGAATTGTTCTTTTTCATACCATTCTTCTTTTTGATGCTCCCAGACTATCTTTGTTTTTTTTCCCTTGCGGATAATCCTTTGTATGCTAAAGCTATGGTCTGGCATTTCTTTTGCCATTATGAAATTCCCAAACTCATCTCCATAAAACATGCTTAAGAATTGCGGATTCGTTTGAATAATTCCTTGGAAGTATTTCTCTAACTGCTTTACTTTTTTGATTTTTACAATTCCATGCTCTATAAAATTTTCGTTCATATGCATGTTTAAAACTGCTGCATCCAAGTAATGCAATGTCTTATCAATCACGTGCTCTGTCGCCTTGTCCATCAAACTATCTACAAGGAATTTAACGGAATTTTTACTACCAATGTAAGATACAAAGCTTACTAATCCTCCAAATAAAAGAACTCCGATGGTTGAAAAAGTGACTATACTGAAACGAACGCTTAACTTAAACTTTGACATGGTAAAAACAAAACCCCTCGTTTTTGTATACTTTAACCTTACTTTTAAGAGCAAGTGATTTATTCTTGCTAGTTGTTTTTATTCAAGTTTACTATCTCTCTATTTTCAACTTGCCTATAGGCTTGAAATGATTTTTCTAGACGTATGATTCGGTTTCTATTTTTTATTTTCGGTTTCACTGTAGCTTTAAGTAGTTCGCCTGTGCATTTTATTTTTGAAGATGCTGGGGATTTAAAGAAGAGGGTAGGTGCTTGTAGTGAGTGGGACAAGAAGAAAGGATTTCAATTTAAAGAGAAACATTTTGAAAAGCAAGAATTTGAGAAAACTAGCCAGGAGATTGCACAAGCAGCAAGGACTAGCGGAAAAGAGAGAGTATCCCAATTAAAATGCATTCTAAATCTAAAACTTTCAGACTCTGATAAGGATACATTGGCGAAGAGCTTTGATTTATACAAAGAGAATTTCCTAAGCCTCTTAGAATATTACAATCGCTGGATATTTTCCCTGGACAAGACAAATTTGATGACTCCGATGGATAAAAAATACACATCCGAATTGATGAAGCTTAAATTTGATTTATATAACCTGCTGCATGACAAAACAAAGGATATGCTTTTTTCAAAGGGAGCCTTAGACAAAGAAGACCTTGAATCATTTGAAGAGCAAATAACATCCATTTACCTCTCAATTCTGAAAGGTAATTATGAATATTATAATATGATCACACCGGAGCTAAGAAAAGAAATCTTCAAGCGGATAACGGACTAAAGCCCCTTAGCTACTTCTATTATATCTTTGATTAGTTTGTCCATCTTCTTGGATTTTGGTTTATAGATTAAGTATTGTTTGCCGTGAAATTCAATTTTAGACTTTAAATCATTTCTCTCTGTGAGATGTGTTTCTGGATTCGGTATATCTCTTAGCTTTTCAAAGTAGAGGGATATGGCTAAGGTCTGAATCTTATAGTCTTGATGACGAATCTTTAATGCCTTTTCCATATTCTCTTGCGCCTTACCAAGATATTCCTCTTGCTTTTTGCGAAGCTCGACTCTCTCGACTGCCATCTTTTCTTCTGTATCTATCTTTGGCTGAGAGTCTCTCATCTTTAGAAAGTAAAGAAAATAGGAATAGGAAACTGAATAGAAGGTATCGTAATTAGATGGACTCATTCTTAAAGCTTCTTTAGATACTTCTAAACAAGTGTCTAAGTCTGTAGTCAGGTTTGTATTCTTATAAGCCTCTGTTTCAAATCGATTCAGTAGAAATTTCATATAGTCTTGAAAGAATAGATGTTTCTCATGTTGATCGACGAACTTGTCTCGATTGTTCCATGCGATTTTGTATTCGTAGCCAGCGGATACATATCCTTCACCGCTTGTTGTGTGAATCTTGCCTAGAGCGTAGTGGGGTTCAGGATAATTCTTATCCATCTTGATTGATCTTTTATAAAAAGAAATTGCATTGGCAACATCTCCCTTTGCAACAAAATAATCGCCTTGCTTTTTTAGAACGATAGCGTCTTCTAAGCTTTCTGATTCGATAGGCATGGCGACGGTCATAACCTTACTTTCGATTAATCGTAAATAGCCTTCTCCTCTGAGTTGTTGACCGAAGAAGGAAGTATTAAAAATGGAAACGACTTTGATTTGACCAACAACGTTCCCATCTTTATAGGAAATATGATCCGGATTTTTTTCTATTAAATAAAGAGTTTGTCCTACACGAATTCCCGGATTGTGCAACACTTTTACAGTCAGCATATCTGGTCTAAGATCCACACCGATTTGCATTAGGTCTTTGTCGATCTTAGTATTGTCATCAATCATGGACGCTTTGTCTATACTAACAGTCTCTCCGATTACGATCATCTTAGAATAATTGCCGGTGCCGGTATCTCTAAATGCATAGACAATCTTGTCTTCTCGACTAACAGAAAACACGGAATAGGAAACAAAAAGGATTAAAAGGATGGTTAGTTTTTTCATAGTTTGCATTGGGTTAAACTCTAATTATTATCGGCTTAGGATTTAGCTTGGAACATAATCTTATTTAGGTTTTTTTTAGTCTTTATACAGTGATTCCTGCTTTTAGGAAGAAATCTTTGTATCTCATATCTGTGCCAAGGATATGTTTAATTAGCCAATCATATAAAAAACGGAGTAGTTCAAGAGAAAACGAACTCTTTCCACTCTTTAGGCGTTTGTAAAAATCATTGACTTGTTCAATCAGAGATTCGTGCTCTTGCTTATGTGTTTCATATTCTGGATACTTATAATGAATCATATTTTTTTCTTCATTACTGAAGTGGTAATGGGTGTAATTAATTATTTTAAGTAGAATTTCTTCCATGACTAGATGGCTAGATTGCGATTTCACTGCGTCATTTAGGTTGTTTAAGTATTTGATTAGTTCTTTGTGTTCCTCATCAAATTGCCTTACTCCAACACTTAATAGCTTTTCATCCCATACGATTGTTTCCATTGATCGTGTCCTCTAATACTTAGATTAGAAAAATATATTATCCCCCTTTTGCTTTCAAGTCAAAAAATGATTCAGCGAGACTTAGTAAAAAGAATTAACCTGAAGTATAAAACGGGAATACAAATTAGTAAAAGTATAAATAAAATGCCTGGTTTCATTCTGGTGATTTTCATAATTTTTCTCATTCCTTGGTAAACTAAAATGGTTCATTGTGAAGGAGGAAGTTTTTGAGAAGTTTTTAGCAGTATCATTTTTATTTTCAGTCTTATGTTTTGTATTTGTTAACACGGAATAGATAAAGCGTCTCTTTTACTTTAACCTTTGAGCCTCGCGGATAGCTAGGACAATTGATTCAGGCTTTTCCAATGGGACTGCATGACCACTATCTACCCAAATCTGTTTAGAGCCAGGATAAAGTCTGGCTATATCTTTTCGTTTTTCATTTGCATCATCTGCTAGCTTGGATTTTTCTTGCACTGGTTGAGAAGCACTGAGAACAAACACAGGTTTGTTTTTTATGGTTGGAAGGCTAAGAACCTGTTCCCCTGTTTTAGTAAGTAAATGGAGTTCTTCTTTGGCTGAATCTGTCAACGAAGCCTTCAGGATTGCTCTAACCCAGAAGGGCTGTTTTTCAAGAGCACCTTCTCCTTCCAACTGCTTTGGATGAGTTGAGTCAACGAGTATAAGTGCGCTTACCTCTTCGGGATATTTTCTAGCAAAAAGTTGCATATAGAGTCCACCTAGCGAGTGTCCTACTAGAATGTATGGAGGGTTCATACTTTTACTTCGAAGCAATCCTCTCAACTCATCGACTATTTGAGTGCCATCACGGGGTGTTGCTGCTACATCGCTATTTCCATAACCGGGGCGATTGTAAACGAATGTAGTGGTGTCTTTTGTAATTTCTGGTAATACTTTTCCCCACCATTCCATTCTTCCGCCAAGTCCGTTTTCAAAGACAACTGGAATAGAGTAATGCTGAGTCAAAGCAAATTCGACTTGTCTATTGTTGATACTTTCCGTGGTTGCATTGGGTAAGGATGCGCAACCAAAGAGAAGCGCAATAGACTGAGTAAAAACAAAGAAATTAATTCGCACGAAGAAAGTCTTAGGCACTTAAAAAATCTTCTACATCTTTGATAAACTTTTCTTTTTCTTCCATCATAGGGATATGACCGGATTCTTCATACCAGGAGACTTGGAAATTATCATTTCTTTCTAAGAGGGCAACGGTTTGTTCAGGTAATATGAGTTCATCTTTTTTTCCGGAAAGGAGTAGGGTAGGAACTTCGTAAACATCTACAAGGGGTAATAAGTCCATTCTATCGAGTGATTTCAAAAAAACATTCATTGTCCTTGTGTTTAAATTCTTATAATGAGGATGACAGCTTCGAACGAATTCTCTTACTCCTGGAATTTCCATAAAAGTAGAAGGATTCCCGCTTCCTTTGCTATACCAAGTTTCAATTAGTGTAGGAAAAAACTTTACTACTTCCAAAGTAGAATAGTTAATAAAATCTAGCTTAAAGTCATTTGCAAGCTTTGCCGGATAGAGTAATCCTTTCATAGGACCTGTAACTGGAGGACAGATTGCGATAACCTTCTCCACTATTTCTGGAAACAAAGCGGCTATTCCAATTCCTACAAAACCACCGGCGGAGTGACCTATGATTGTTACTTTCTTTCCGCTAAAAGCTTTTGCGATCGCTTCTTTTTGAAGCTTAAAAAGAGAATCCTGTGTAAATTCTGAGAATGTATCAGGAACGGTCGCCGGATAATGACCTAGTAAATCGAAGGTAACACAGGTTCCATAAGGGTAAAATTCTTCTATGATGAAATTCCAAAAGTATTGGAAAGAACACCATCCATGCAAGAATAAAAGAATTCTATCCCCGCCATCATTGTGTTCCTGGTAAGTAAAAGTATATTTGCCTACTGAAACTTCTTTGACTTTCGTTAAACCTTCAATCATAGATTACACAACTTTGTTTTCAGTATTTTCTATCTCGCGCTAGGCTGCAATGGTTATTTTTAGGCAAGAATCTCGAACTTTTCTTCTTTCTCATCAATATTTATTAATTTGGAAGAATCAAAATGAATCCCAAGAATAAATCGAAGCTCTTCTAAAGAATTCGGAGATTGCAAATCATCTATTCTTCCAAGAACAGAATAAATTGTTTGCGGTTCTATTTTACCTTTAACTTTAATTGCCTGCATTTTTTGCGTTTTAAATATAGATTGCACTAATAAATACAAATCCTCTGTAATTAGAATATCTGTTCCCATCGGTTTGTTTAACGCTTCTAAACGGGAAGCGAGATTGACCGCATCTCCTATGACAGTATATTCTAATCTTTCTTCGGAACCAATCTGACCGGCGATCACAGGTCCGTAATTAATTCCACATCCTATTTTAATGATTGGTTTTTTATCCGTGCCTCTTCCTACGTTAAATTTTATCAGAGCTTTTCTCATTAAGATGGCTGAGTTGACTGCATTTTCTGCATTATTTCCATGAGAGAAAGCGGCGCCCCAGGTTGCCATCACTGCATCTCCTATAAATTTATCTACTATTCCATCGGTTAGGCTTACGCAATCGACCATTTCAGTCATGTATTCATTTAAAAATTCGACAACTTCTTCTGGTTCGAGTTTTTCCGAAATAGATGTAAAACCCCGAATATCAGAAAAAAGAATAGCACAATTTTTTCTTTCTCCTCCGAGTTTTAATTCCTGCTTTAAAACTTTCTCAGCGATTTGAGGATTCACAAATTTTCCCAGTGCCTTTTTAACCTTGTCCCTTTCTATAAGACCAATCACCATTTTATTTAAAGTATCACTTAGTTTACCGATTTCATCACGGGAATGTATTTCAAATTGAACATTTAAAAATCCCTTACCTACGAGTTGCGCATTGGAACTGATACTTCTTATATTTTTTACCATCAGAGTAGAAAACAAAAAAGCCATGATCACGGCACTTATACCGAGGATACTTGAACTATAAATAATCTTTCTAATATCTGAGCGGATTTTAGTTAAACCATCACTTTTATCTACTATAGTTCTTGTGAAACCGGCAATATTTGTATGATACTGAGTCATTGCAACGCTTTCAAGTTCATCCTCTGCATTGGTGTAGTGAATGGGAGTGGAATCAAGCTTCCACATTTCTTCTTCCACTTCGGAGCGGCTTCTTGATAGCACTCCTCCTTCAAAAGGATTTATATACTTTCCATCATGGTAAATTGGATTGATTTTTATTTCTGAATTTGCAGTGATAATCCATTCTCTGATTGTATTCCATTTTAATTGCATTAGGGTTCTTTCTTTATCCGATTCCAGGTATTCTGAATAGTCTGTAGAATTATTTTTTGTTCGAAGAATCGCATACTCATAAGTTGCCGCATCTCTCAAATATTGAAAGGAGTCTATTACCTTCAGATCTTTACTATGAGACCAATCCAATATTTTTTTTTGTATATTAGAAAGTTCACTTTTCGCGTCTTTTAATTCTTCTGATTTTGCAAAAATTTCCTCATTTAATATTTTTGCTTCTTCTTGCTTTGCTTTCGTTAATTTTATTTTGCTAGCATTCAGTTCTAAAGGTAGTTGAATCATTTTCGTATTGAGTTCTTTTTCTTTAGATTTATAAAACTGAAAGTTGTTAATCTCTTGATTTTTGTTCGGATGAAATTTGTTTATTAGCTCCTGTCTTTTTTTTAGAAGCTCTCCATACTGTAAATATAGATTAGAGAATTCTTTGTCAAGAGAAGGTTTTATTGTTTTCTTTTGTCTTAATTCGAGTAAGCGATTTTTTAACTTACTCGATAGAGCCTTAAACTGAAGAGATAATTCATTATCTTCCTTAAAAAAATCCTTCCATTTAGATTTCTTAGTTTCGGTTAATATCTGTTTGGCTCTCCATATTATATGAGGTTTTCTTAATATATTGCGAAAGTATATTTCATAGTCTTTATCATCGACTGAGACTTCTCTCGTAAAAAAATTTGAATCTAAGAATTCTTTTTGCGTTGAATTTTTTATTCTATCTTCCATATCCTTTAGCACTAAAGGATGATTTACAATTACCTGACTATTCAATGAATTTGTATCAGCATAAATTCGAGTATCGAAGCCGGGAATCGTATCCGTTGTATTAAAGGATTGAATTCGAATGACTTCCGTATTCAATCCCAATTCCCGAATATTATTCTTTTGACTATTATAAAAAAAATGTAATATCTCAGAGTTTAAATTTGCTTTTAAAGTCTGTAAATGTGATTGTAAAGAGTTTAAATCCTCATAAATTATTTTTGCTTCTTCCTCTATAAGATAATTATTTTTAATAATTTCAGGACTACTTACAGGTTCTCCGTTTTCATCCTTTTCTTTTTTATTCGCTAATAGAATGACAAGCTCATCATTCTTATCTTCGGTTTTTATTTTTATCTCTTCGATTTTCAATGCTAAATTTTGAATCTCGGCAAAATGCAGAGGAGTGATCGTAATCCCTTTCTCATCTTTCATCTGCAATCGAACATTTTCTTCCAGGTCTTTTATAATTCTGTCTGTTATATATTCTGAATAATAGGTATTATAGACTCTAATATGTTTTATGCTTTGTGTGTTGATTAAATCTTTTTTTATAAGATTTAATTTTCCCAGAACATTTTTAGTGAACCAGTTTTTCTCTTCCGTATAAACAATTTTCTGTTTAAATTGATCTAGCTCTTTGGTTTTGGATTTTAGACGAAAGCGAAAGTTTTCTATCAATAGAAAAGTATTTGAAAGGCTTTCCAAATCCAACACAATTTTTTCAGTGTATCTTCTCAACGGTTGAATTTCCCTATCATAACTTTCCGAGAGAGACTTATATTCATGATTCAAAGTTAAAATGGAAATAATACAAATCAGTACAATCACGAAAAAAGCAGTGAACATGGAAAGCTTTCCCCTGATCCCGGGAATTGGAAAAAGTAATTTTACCCTGTTTTTCATATAACCTCGTAGGAAACAAAAAATTATACTTCTTCTTTCCCGAAACTTCAAGAATATATTTATAATTAACCATTATATAAAGCGGCTAATTACCTGTAAACCATACGAGTCTATAACGAACGGGTAAATTTCGGTGATTTAAAACATCGGAATTGTATAATTATATACCTTGACTGCGAATTCGAGTCCATTCTATAACAGTGTATAGAAAGATTTCAATTCAATGATTGATTAACCATTATATAAAGCGCTATTGCCGATATGGATCGTTTTACCCAGCACCGGTGCAGCTACGCTTATAGCTACGGTCTAACAGCGGGTAGCCACCCCAACCAAGACCGAACAAACACCGATGAAATAAGCGTAGCTAGACAGAAGGAGAGTAAACGTAGGCATAAGCATATACATTTCGCAATTATTCCTATTAACCCTAAATATTTCTATTGACGATATATAATCTATGCCTATAGTTGCATATTCGTTTCATACCTTTATAGTTTAGGATGTATTATGGAAAACACTCCAGAAAATCTGCCTGATAAAGTCAGGACAATGGTTGCCTCTAGAGAAAAAATTTCTTTAAAGTCTTCTAAAATCAATGCTAGGCTTGAGAAATATGTGCTTCTCATCATTACCGAAATCTTGATTAAGCTTGGACAAGAGCGATACACAGAGATGATCTATACGATTGTAAAAGAGCTTGCCATCAATGCAGTAAAAGCCAATCAAAAGAGAATTTTTTTTGAAGACATCGGGCTTGATATATTTGATGAAGCACAGTATGCCGAAGGCATTGTAAAGTTTAAACAGAGCTTTTCCGATAGCATGTCTGATCTTTATGGTACAAAGTGTCAGGAGAAAGGTGTCAATGTTCAGATTAATTTTTTCTACAAGACTGCCGGCATGTATGTGGAAGTAACAAACAATACACCTGTAATTAAACTAGAAGAGACTCGAATGCGCGAGAAGATGAAAAAAGCAATGGAATACAACGACATTGCTGAGTTCTACATGGATAATATGGACAACACAGAAGGCGCGGGTCTTGGTATTGCTCTGATTATGATTCTCATGAAGAACGAACAGCTCGACCCAAATCTATTTAGAATTGTGACTAAACCCACAGAAACGATTGCTAGAATTGAGATACCCTTTAATTCTGACTATGTATCTTTCAGAAATAAAGGAGCTTAATTTAAAATCATGGAAGTAAAAGGTAAAACTGTTCTTATAACAGGCTCAGCAAGTGGACTTGGCAAATCAATGGCACTCGGTTTTGGAAAACTCGGGGCTAATGTAATCGTATCCGATATCAAACAAGATCAAATCGACGTAGTAGTAAACGAAATCAAATCTTCAGGCGGAAATGCATTCGGTATTCCGGGTGACGTTTCCAATGAAGCAGATGCAACTAATTTAATGTCAGAAGCAGTCGCAAAGACAGGCTCACTTGACGTAGCTATTCTAAATGCAGGAATTCTTCGCGATGGACTACTAGTTCGAGTAGACAAAGAAACTGGAAATGTAAAAGGCAAAATGTCTATTGAACAATGGCAGGCTGTAATCAATGTTAACCTCACAGGTGTATTCTTAACCGGTCGTGAAGCAGCAGTGCAAATGATTAACTCAAAGAAAGGTGGAGTCATCATTCCTATTTCTTCTGTCGCAATGCATGGCAATCCAGGACAAAGCAATTACTCTGCCGCAAAAGCAGGTGTAGCCGCTATGACTAAACTCTGGGCACACGAACTAAAGAACTATAAAATCCGCGTTGCCGGAATCGCACCTGGCTTTATTGCAACCGAGATGGTTTTAAAGGACATGAATCCCGCTGCTCTAGACAAATGGAAAGCGTTAATTCCAATTGGAAGACTAGGCGAGCCAGATGAAATCTTCAAGACCGCACAGTTCATCGTCGAAAACGAACTCATCGACGGTTTCGTAATAGAAGCCTCCGGCGGAATTAAAATTTAATTAACCTGAATTCGATGTAAGAGGTTTATATCATCTGACAATGTGTTCAGGTGTCATTCCGAAATTTTCAGTCGGGAATCTCAACATCTTGAGAGGTCTATCCTTCTTAGAACGAGTAGTATTAAGCAAAATAGACCTCTCACGGTGAAGCATGTTCGAGGTGACTGGGGTAATCGCTTCTCACCTTTTTCATTCTGTTTCTTTTTTCCACTTGTATTCCATTCTTTACTTGTAGAACCTATACATTTAGTAGCTACGTAGTCGTTACTTTAGACAGGATGAACAAGATTTACAGGATGAATACTTTTGAAAAACAAACTAGCTCGTGTATAACAAAATCCTGGGATGCTATCCTAGTTTCGTTTCTTATATGTTTATTTTTTGTCTTTTCCTTTTCTTGTAAAAACCAAACAGCCGAGCCAGTGAAGAAAAAGATTCCTGTTGCGGTGAAAGGAGTGATGGATTTAAGAAACCATGACTTTCATTCCTCAGAGGAAGATGACGGAATCGTTAGTTTAAATGGAGACTGGGAATTCTATTGGGAAGAATTTGTAGATTTAGAGAATGCAAAAACTCCAGAGAATTTTATCACCGTCCCATCGAATTGGCAGGAACAAACAATTATTGCCCGGGGAGAGAAGATTCATCCCAATCGAAATGGATTCGCTAGTTATAAACTAAAATTACTTCTCCCTGAAAATTCACCTTCTCTTTCCATATCGCTCGAAGGGGCTGATACGGCTTATGCGCTTTTTATAAATGGAGCCTTGTATGCATCCAAAGGAAAGGTGGGTAAGACAAAAGATGAGATGGAGCCATTAAACCAGACTTCTCATTTTCCAATTCCAAAGTTCAAAGAAATGGATTTAGTCATTTACGTTTCCAATTTCCATCATTGGAAAGCAGGGATTCGAGATCCAATCGACTTAGGCAATACGCGGGTAATAGAAAGTATCCAGAAAAGAAATTACAATTTTGATTTAATCCTGGCTAGCTGTTTAATGATTATGGGACTCTATCATCTAGGACTTTTTGCTACTAGAAGAAAAGATAAATCTCCGCTTCATTTTAGTATCTTTTGTATCTTGATTGCAGTGAGGACAGTTTCTATTAATGAAAGAATGATTATGGAAGCATTTCCTTTTCTTGCCTTTTCGTTTGTGCATAAATTAGAATTCGTATCTTTTTATTATTCCTCCTGGGCGTTCATGCAATTCTTACATTATTTATTTCCAGATGAATTTTCTAAGAAATGGTATTGGTTCTTTGGACTTGTATTAGTTCCTGCTTCTGCAATGGTTATTTTCTCTCCTATGCCACTTTATACGAGGGGATTGATTGTAGTTCAGATTGCAATCTTAATCGCAATAATTTATTCGCTGAGAGTAATCATTGCCGCAATCGTAAACAATAGAGTAGGAGCAAAATTCTTTTTCTTTGGAATGATACTTTTCTTTGCATCTATCATCAATGATATTTTAAAATCTATGGACATAGCGCATACTCTGTATTTGACGAGCTATGGATTTATATCTTTCGTATTATTTCAAGCGATGGTCTTATCTAGTAAATTCGCAAATGCATTTTTGGAATCTGAAAGACTCACCGTTGAGCTAAAAGAATTTTCCGAGAGTCTCGAAGTAAAAGTGGTAGAAAGAACTTTTAGTCTAGAAGAAGCAAAGAAGCAAGCAGAGATTGAAAAGCGCATTGCACTTCTTGCACAAAAAGAAACAGAAAAACAAAAAATCGAAACAGAAGAGCTCAATCTTTTAATTAAAAGTTTAAATGAAGAGTTAGATATTAAGATTATTATGGAGAAAGTCAGAAACTATATACTGGCTAATTACAATATATCTCACTATGCTTTGTATATTGTAAATTCCTCTAAGGATAAAATCTCTCTTTTAGATGCACACCTACCAGAAAGAATCTTAAAAGAAGACAAAGAAAAGTTTTTTAAATTTCAGATTCCAATATTCGGTGTAGTCGGAGCACATGCACTTGTTTTTAAAACACGCAAACCACTCTATATTCCGCGGATTCGCAAAATTGGCGTTACAGAAGAAGAACTCTTTGTCATCGAAAAATCCGGCGTTCAATCCTTCTTCATGATTCCTCTTATCCTACAAAATGAACCAATTGGTATCATTGATTTTTCTAGCGATACAAAATTACATCTATCTGAATATGACGTTACCCGTCTTTCGATTCTAGGAGAGCAACTAGCGGGAGTGATTAATGGCTCTAATCTATTCAAGCAAGTCCAAGAAGAAAAAGAAAAATCGGAAAGGTTACTATTAAATATTCTCCCAAAAGAAATTGCAAAAGAATTAAAAGAGAAAGGTTTCTCTGCACCAATTTCTTTCGAGTCTGTTTCTGTTTTATTCACTGACTTTCAGGGCTTTACCTTGATTGCAGAAAAACTTCCTGCCGATGAACTTGTAAAAGAACTAGATGCTTGCTTCATTCAGTTTGATAAAATCACAGAAAGATTTAATTTAGAAAAACTAAAGACGATAGGCGATAGTTATATGTGTGCAGGTGGAATTCCTCGTAAGAATCAAACTCATGCAATCGACTCCGTATTAGCCGCTATAGAAATTCAAAATTTCATGAGCATGATGAAATCTCTCAAAGCAGAAAAAGGATTTGCATATTGGGAATTACGCCTTGGTATTCACTCGGGACCACTTGTTGCCGGTGTCATTGGAGAAAAGAAATTTGCCTACGATGTATGGGGCGATACAGTAAACACGGCAAGTAGAATGGAATCCTCCGGCACACCGGGAAGAATTAATATCAGCGGATCAACTTACGAACTTGTAAAAGATTTTTTTGAATGCGAATACCGCGGAATGGTCAAAGCCAAAAACAAAGGCGAAGTTGCCATGTATTATGTAAACGGACTAAAAAAAGAATTCTCCAAAGACAAAGAAGGTAAAATTCCAAACGCAAAGTTTTGGGAAATATACAGAGGTTAATGGGATGTGTATAAACCAGTTAGTGTGGGATTAGAACAGGTTACGGTCAATTAGCCACTCGTTGGAAACTATTAATAAATTTCTTGAATCTAATGTAAAAACATTTCTCTTGAAGAAAAATAAATGAGCTCCTTTAAAGTAAAAAAATATCAAAACTAGTTAATACGGATGAGTTTTAAGAGAATAATTGATAAAAAAACATAAAAACTCATCAATGTTGAGGATTGACTAAGAGAATAATTTTTGTTACTCTCAATGAGTTGAGAAAATCAACAGGAGAGTCATATGAAGAACAAAACAACGAAGAGAGTAATTTCTCTTTTCTTATCAACACTAAGTATTGGTATGCTATTTGGAATTGTATCCTGTCAGCAACTAGGTCTTGAAAAGGAAAAAGATAATTCTAGCACAATGGCAATTGCACTATTAGCAGCAGGAAGCGCTTCATCGGGTTCAAGTGCAGGAACAGGAACTGCTGGTACAACAGTAGCACCTTCCGGACTTACCTATTCAGGGAGCCCTTATTCGTATAAAGTCGGAACGGCTATTACAACTCAGACACCTACAGTAACGGGAAGCATTACAAGTTGTTCTGCTAGTCCTACGCTACCTGCTGGTCTATCGATTGCTACGACTACATGTGCTGTAAGTGGAACACCAACTATAGAATCTGCTGCAAAAGATTATACGATTACAGCTACTAATTCAATTGGTAGCACGACTGCAAAAATAAATATAACTGTGCTTAACGCGTATACAGAAACATTATTTGCAGGCTCGACCTCTGGAAATATCGATGGCACTGGATCTTCAGCTAAATTTAATACAACTAGAGGAATGGCATTTGACGCTAGTGGAAATTTATATGTTGGTGACCGTTTTAATTACAGTATAAGAAAAATTTCTACAGCAGGAGTTGTAACAACATTTGCAGGAGGCTTGGCTGGAAATCTCGATGGAACTGGAACTGCAGCTAGACTTAATTATGCCAGTGGTCTAGTCTTCGATTCAAGTGGAAATCTATATGCCGCTGATGCAATGAATGGGAATATTCGTAAGATAACGAGTGCGGGTGTTGTAACCATATTCGCAGGTTCAAATGCAGGACCGACTGCAGGAACACTTGGATATTTGGATGGAACTGGTACTGGTGCACTCTTTGGCGGCCTATACGGAATAACTATTGATTCGTCTGGCAATCTTTATGTTGCCGAACTTGGCTGTATACGAAAGGTTACTCCGGCAGCAGTTGTTACCACAGTTGCAGGGTCTTGCACATTGTCTGGAAATACAGATGGAACAGGGACAGCAGCAAGATTTCATAATATCGAGGACATTACAATTGATTCAAACGGAAATCTATATGTTACGGATAGTTTTTATCATACTATTCGAAAAATTACAAGTGCAGGAGTTGTGACTACAATAGCAGGAGGAAGTCTTAACCCTGGAGCGGATGGAACTGGAACAGCAGCTAATTTTGGTAATCCGAGAGGAATAAAAATTGGTTCGGATGGAAACCTATATGTTGCGGATGACGGTAGCCAAAGGGATATTAGGAAAGTAACAACTGATGGAGTAGTTACGAGTCTTAAACTACCATGGAAAGTCTGTTATAGTGCTTCCCATCTTGCATTCGATTCCGTAGGAACTATGTACCTTAGTTGTGGATACAGCATTGTAAAAGTTACAAAATAATGGAGACGTAGAAAAATATTTTTCAACCATAGAGAATGCAGAGTTTATAAAGAAAAAGTAAATAAGACTAATTACTCTCTATAAACTCTGCTAGACTTTTTTCCTTTGTCTAATAGAAAAAACCTTGTTAGGAAGCCTTGCGTTTTATTACCCTTTTTTAACGCACAAAACCTATGAAGCTCAATCAACTTAAAAGTATTCTATATACTATCGCAATCAATATCCTTATTCTATTTGTATGTTTATTCTTAGTAGATTTATCAATCCTAGGATATAGTAAATCCCATACTCTGCAAAAGTCAATTCAGCTCTCTCAGTTTTTCAGAGAGTTTATTAAGTTTAACATTGTGGATATTATCCAATACAAAGAGGAATGTTCCAAATTTGATAGAGAGCTTTTTTATACTTTGAGACCGGGGCATTGCCAATTTAATATCTCAGAGAATAGGGAGGAATATTTCATTAATTCGCTTGGAGTAAGAGATGACGAAGAGTCTTTAGCAAAACCTTCTATTGTTTTTCTGGGAGATTCTTTTACAATGGGATGGGGGGTTTCCCAAACTGAATCTTTTCCTCTTATCGAAAGGGCTACAGGACAAAGAGCTTTAAATGCTGGGATTTCTTCTTATGGCACCGCAAGAGAAATCAAACTACTAGAAAGAATAGATACATCGAATCTAAAATATTTAGTCATTCAGTATTGCTTAAATGATGATGAAGAAAATAATACATTTGTATCAAATAAGAATCAATTAAAAGTTTCAGATGAAAAGAAATATTCGGAAACGATAAAGTCCCAAAAAGAAAAACAATCCTATTATCCTTTTAAATACTTACTTGAAATGTATAAGATACTCCAAGAAAATTCAGCGGTAAACAAAGAGTATGCTAAGTCAATGAAACAATTGAAATATACTAATTTTGATAGAAATAAAATAGATGAAAATTTTCATTGGGGAGAAGTCGAAGTAGAGTTTTCTTACTCGCAGGGAGAAAATCGTTTTCTCCATCTGCAAGGTTGGGCATATGACCTAAGTCAAAGGGAACCGATTGAATCAATGGGTTTCTTTGTAAACGGAAAAGAAGTATTATCCGCAACAAAGCTTTTAGTAGATCGTCCTGATTTATTCGCAAGATTGAGAGCAATGAATATTGGTTGGAGTTCAGAAATTCCTCTACCCAAAGATATTTCCGAAATTGAAATTGAAGTGCTAATTAAAAATAAAAGCGGAAAGGTAAATATCTTAAAATATAAAAATCAGACAAAGATTGTTTTGCCCAAAAAACCTCATAAAGCAGAAACCTTCTTAAAAGTTCTTAGCTCTTTTCCCAAACCACTAAAAGATGTAAACCTAATTGTAACGGTAGTCAATGGATCCTTTGATCCCAAATACGATTTTCTATCTAAAATCAATGAATTAAAAAACTCTCCCGAATTTCCTGATTATATCAAGAACATCCAAACAGTTGAAGTGCAAAGCTCTTTCGATACAAATGATTTCTTGCGCGTAGACGATCATATCAATGCATCCGGTCATAAAAAAGTTGCCGATAAAATATTGAATTTGATGAAGTAGAAATAAACTAGTTGTAATTTCCGCAATTGGACAAATCCTTTTCTCCCATGAAAATAAAAATTGCTTTGTTGTTCTTATTGACTCAGTGTGCAACGTATCCGCCTGTAATGGAAAAGGAAATGGACGTAATGAATCATCTTGCATTACAAGACAAAATCAAAGAATGGATTCGTGCGGATTGCGGCTCTTGTCATACTTCGGGCTTATCCACCGCAAAGCCTAGTGCGCTACAGGTCTTTGATTTCAAATACTCCGATTGGATGAGCCGAATGACTAAGAAGCAATTAGAAAAAACGTTCCTAGCAAGACTTGGCTCAACAGTTCCCGAAAGAGATAGACCAAGCGTAACCGACGCACTCAGCGCAGAGCTATACAGAAGAAATAGATCGAAGCCCTATTAATCACTGCGATCTGACAAAGCCCGTTCGAAGACTAACAAAGCTTGTCTAAAGACAAACAAAGCACGTCTAAAGACGAACAAAGACCGATCAAATACGAACAAAGCCTGTCTAAAGATGAACAAAGCACGTCCAAAGACGAACAAAGCTCGTCCAAAGACGAACAAAGCTCGTCCAAAGACAAACAAAGCCTGTCCAAAGACAAACAAAGCACGTCCAAAAACGAACAAAGACCATCAAAAGACGAACAAAGACTGTCCAAAGACAAACAAAGACTGTCCAAAGACAAACAAAGACTGTCCAAAGACAAACAAAGACTGTCCAAAGACAAACATAGCATGTCTAAATATGAACTAAGCCTATCAAAGATCGGAAAATACCTTCCCTGACCGGAAAAACCATCGGATGCGTAGGATTATAACACCAACCATCGGTGCTAATCTGTGTCCATCGGGGGTAATCTTTAAAAATCCCTCAGCGTCTAGGTTTAATCCATAGATTTAACGCTCGCCAGAGAGATTCTGGTTCGACGGGCTTGGTGATATGATCGTTCATCCCGGCATTCAGGCATCTTTCTTTTTCTTCGGGTAGCGCATTTGCGGTCATGGCTAGTATAGGTAGGTCAGAAAAGCGGGAATCCTGTCGAATCTTTTGGGTCGCGGTGACTCCATCCATCACAGGCATTTGCATATCCATTAGAATGAGATCATAGGGCTTTTGATAGATCATTGCGATAGCAACTTCCCCATTCTCTGCCAAATCAACTAGAAACCCGGCATCTTCCAACAATTCCTTTGCAATTTCCTGGTTGATTTCGTTGTCTTCTACGACTAGTAGGCTCGCTCCAGTGATTTTCGATACGTCAATTATTTCTTCGGGAATCTTAGATTCCTTGGAAGTCTCAGCTTGGGATTGATCTCCGCCAAATACTTTCGTGAAGCTATTAAACAAAATGGAAGCCGTAAATGGTTTTAGAATTACATCATCAATTCCAACTGCAGGTGCGCTAAGAAGTAAATCCTCTCTCCAATACGCAGTAACCATGATTAATTTGGGTTCTTTAGTAAGTTTCATTTGTCGAATCATAGATGCCGCTTCGATTCCGTCCATCACTGGCATCTGCCAATCCATTAAAATTAGTTCATACGGGTTACCATTCTTGCTTGTCTCCGATACTGCTTCAATGGCAGCCTGTCCGGAGGAAACTTGGTCTACTTGAAATGACATGGACTCTAAAAGACCCACAAGCACAGTCCTTGCGTTTTCATTGTCATCCACCACAAGCAGATGTTTGTTTCGAAGATTTGGGTGTTGAACTGGTGTGGTATGACTTTGGCTTATTTTTTTAAGCCTTGTTGTGAACCAGAATTCAGAGCCTAACCCCGATTCAGAAATTACCCCGACCTCTCCGCCCATGAGCTCGGCTAGCTTTTTACTGATGGCAAGTCCTAAGCCTGTTCCTCCATACTTGCGAGTAGTGGAGTTATCTGCTTGTTGAAAGGACTGAAAGAGCTTGTTTTTTTGTTCTTCTGTGAGTCCTATGCCTGTATCTTTCACGGATAATTTTAAAAGTAAATTGTCTTCTGCTTCTTCGATTTTAGAGACTCGAATGCTTACTTCCCCTTTCTCAGTAAATTTGATTGCATTCGATGCAAAATTGACAAGCACCTGTCCAAGGCGAAGCGGATCTCCCTGTGCGAGCATTGGAACATCGGGGGAGACATCGAATATAAGTTCCAGACCTTTCTCCAAAGCCTTTTCATGAAATAGACTGGAGATATTTTCTAGCACATGCTCCAAATTAAATTCAATGGACTCAATGTGAAATTTTCCTGCTTCAATTTTGGAAAAATCTAAAATATCATTGATGATTCCAAGTAGATGTTGACCGGAAGATTTAATCTTTCTAGTGTAATCTGCTTGTTTAAAATTCAAATCCGTCTTGGATAGTAGATGACTGAGTCCGATGACCGCATTCAAAGGCGTTCTAATTTCATGGCTCATATTTGCTAGAAATTCTGACTTCATTCGCACCGCTTCCTCTGCAATTTCTTTTGCTTTAAGCAGTGCTTTTTCGGATTCTGCCTTTTCTGTCATATCACTAAACCAAGCAAACGAGTATAAGGCTTTTCCGTCTTCGCCGACTACTTCATTTCCGTAAACTATACAGGGGCATGGCTCTCCATTTGCCTTGAGAAGGTTTGTTTCTATTTGAAAGTTTCCGGTTAAATGGGAAATATCATGCGATTCGAACAGTTCGCTAAACCTATGTCCAATTATATTGCCGAACTTTCCATCGAGTAAGTGGGACATGGCGCGATTGCATTCGATAATAATTCCCTTTTCATTTACAATTACAAATCCTTGGCTCGTTGTGGCGAGTATAGATTCGATTCTCTTTTTTACATAAGAAATCTTAGAGCTAAAGAAGGTGAATAAAAATCCATTGATAATCAGTAAGACTGTCACGATGGATACGGCAATAGCTAAGACTGTAGGGCTTGTAGATTGAACGAGACTTGTGGTATTTGTCAGAGGTTTTTCCGGGATAAAAAAAGCTGCTTCCATTGCAATGTAATGCATACTAGAAATGGCACCACCCATGATAATAGAGCCAACCAAGGAAGATAAAACCGAAGTGCGGCTGGACATAGAATCAATAAAAACCTTTGCTCTTAGCGCAGAGATCGAAAGAAAAGCGGCTACGAATACGGATAGTCCAAAAAGTTTTAAGTCGTAGCGAAGGATTCCATCTAGTCGGATTGCCGCCATACCGGAATAATGCATCGCACCAATACCTAGACCCATGACAATTCCTGCAAAAATCAATTTAACATTGCTTACATTTCGCCGAGAGTCAATGTCCAAAGCGACGCCTGCCGCCAAGACACCGGGGATCATCGACATTCCCGTAATTAGAGGATCGTAGCTGACTCCACAGTTCAAATTAAAGGCAAGCATTCCGATAAAATGCATAGCCCAAACACCCGAGCCGAGAATGACTGCTCCGAGTGGAAGCCAGAGTTTGCGAGGGGCATTTTGCGAAAGCCGAGTCACCATTTCAAAGGCGCAAAAGGAAGCAAATACGGCGATGCAAACAGAAATCACTACCATGGAGTAATCATAGTGACTGCTATAGGCTCTTGCGATTTCTTCTTTTGAGCTTAGGAAGAAAATCCCTAATTCTGCTAGAAGGGGCATGTTATAAGGAATCCTTGGTGGATTTTTGTATGATTGTTAGATTGATAATACATTTTTCGTGTTACATTACAATGTTTTTTTACCCTATCTTAGAGAGTATATTCCTATTTTTAATAGATTCATTTACATGTAAATAAAAACTGTGAATAGATAGGGTTTTCCGTAAATGATATAATCCCTAAAGAGTAATTATTATGTTAAATCTAGACCAAGAGTCTTTGCGAGAGTCTTATGTTTCCGAGTCAGAACTGATTAGAGAAATGGATATGTCTTGCGTAAAAGGGGCAAGCATATTACTCGCGGAGGACAATGATATCAACCAGGAAATTCTCGTTGAATTAGTAACTGCTTTCGGACTCTTTATTGAAGTTGCCGAAAATGGAAAAACTGCACTCGACTTATTGAACCAAAGAAAGTTTGATCTCGTCCTAATGGATATGCAGATGCCAGTCCTGAACGGAACGGATGCGACAAGGGAAATTCGAAAAAATCCAATTTGGAAGAATCTTCCCATTATAGCTTTGACTGGAAATGCAAGGGAAGAAGATCGCATTGCATGTATGGATGCAGGAATGAATGATTTTCTATTCAAACCAATTGATCCAGTGGAGCTTGGTAGAGTTTTTTTAAAATGGATTTCTCGCACCGGAAAAGAATTAATCATCTCCCAAAATAGACCGGAGACAGAATCTTCTCAAAAATCCTTTCTATCTAATATTAAAGGGCTCGATGTCGCTCTTGGTCTCAGTCGAGTCGTGGGAAACAAATCAGTTTATATTTCCATCCTGCGTAAATTCATTTCTGGGCGGAAGAATACAATGCCTCTTATCCGTCATTATCTTGAAACAGATAACCAGGAAGAAGCATTGCGACTATTGCACACCATGAAGGGAATTGCCGGAAATATTGGAGCGATGCAAGTATTTGATCTTTCCTATGAGCTAGAAAATTCGCTTAAAAAAGAAAACAATCGAGAAGAAGTAGAAAGTAATTTACTCTCCCTAGAAACTTCTCTACAAGAATTAATCGAAGATTTGGAAAAAGCTCTACCTCCTGAGTATGAGTTTACCAAAATTCCTGTTGAGGAAAAGAGATTAAACAAAATCTGTGCGAACCTACTTCAATTGCTCCAAGATGATGATACAGCTGCTACTTATTTTTTAGAGGAATACAACGATTTACTTGCCTCTGCATTTTCTGAGGATTTTTCTAAGATAAAAGAAGCAACGAAATCCTATGAATTTGAAATAGCAATCTCCGCTATAGAAAGGGCTCGTAAGTCAAGAAATCTAAGAGTCAGATAAAGTAAGAGGGTTTGTCAATGAACAATCTATTAGCACTAAATCATATACCAACCATTCTTGTGACGGATGACACGCCGGAGAATATAACACTAGTCAGTGCTATTTTCAAAGACTCTTTTAAAGTAAAGGCTGCAACTACAGGAGAAAAAGCACTTCGCATTGCTAGAAATGATCCTTTTATTGATTTAATCCTTCTCGACATTGTAATGCCAAACATGGATGGTTATGAAGTTTGCAAACAACTTAAAGCAGATGAGAGAACGAAGAATATTCCAGTTATCTTTTTAACATCTAAAACAGATTTAGAAGATGAAAAGCATGGATTAGATTTAGGAGCTGTGGATTATATTTTTAAGCCACTCAGTCCACCTATAATCAAAGCAAAAGTCATCACGCATATCAATCTAAAATCGGTCACTGATTTTCTACGAGATGAGAATGCATTCTTAGAACAAGAAGTCCAAAGGCGCACCCAGGAGATTCAAGCCATTCAAGAAGTTTCTATTCTCGCACTTGCTTCTCTTGCGGAAACAAGGGACAAGGATACAGGCAATCATTTGCGAAGGACTCAATTGTATGTAGGGGCACTGGCGAAAGCTTTAAAACGAAATCCTCGTTTTCAGGAATTTTTGACGGATTCCAATATTTCTCTGTTATTCAAATCGGCTCCCTTGCATGATATTGGAAAAGTAGGTATTCCAGATAGGATTCTATTGAAGCCCGATCGTTTGGATAAAACTGAATTTGAAATCATGAAGACTCATTCTATCCAGGGTAGAGAAGCAATCGAGCGAGCGGAAAATTCTCTCGGTATTAGTATGGAGTTTTTGAATATTGCGAAGGATATAGTATTGTATCATCATGAGAAATGGGATGGTAGTGGATATCCAGAAGGACTCACAAGAAATGAGATTCCCATTCCCGCTCGTATTATGGCATTGGCAGATGTATATGATGCTTTGATTTGTCATCGGGTATATAAGAAACCGATGTCTCATGAAGAAGCTGCGAGTATTATCTTAGAGGGTAGAGGAGTTCATTTTGATCCAGAGATTGTAGATGCTTTCATTCGAGTGCAGGATGAATTCAGAAGAATCGCAAACAGCTATAAAGATTCAGAAGGAATCGAAGAGAAACTCGTGAGCCTCGAAAGATCCTAAGCATTGAATCTGCCTAATTTCTGAATGAAAGAAAAAAGCAATTTTACTTGACGAATTTCAATTCATTAGGCGCTGTATTTAATATCTTATACACAGAGTTTTAGTCATAGCAATCTTCAATAAAAAAACATTCATCCTTATTGCCGGCGTCATCGTCTTCAGCCTTTTGGTTTCGGGCGGAATCATTCTTACCAAGCGTCAGTTTAATAGGACAAAGATCGATAAAAAGTTAGCAAAACCAAGTCCGATAACCTTTTTACTTTGTGGGTTTGCAGAGAATAAAGATTTAAGCATTAGTCTACTCGTAACTCTTTTTCCTACCGAGAGAAAAGCCGCGCTCTTCTTTTTAAATCCACTCATTAGCTTTGAAGAAAACAAAATTGAAAAGCTTGGATCCGATACTGTGAGTCTTCTTACTAAAGAATTGGAAACAATTACGAATCACAAGATAGACTACAATCTTTCTATTTCAGAGAAGAATTTTATCCGTATCATTGACATTCTCGGCGGACTGCCTGTTTACTTTGATCCAATTCTTGTTCGTAAAAAGGGAGACAACTACCAGCGTCGAGTAGGAGAGTATAATCTTTCCGGCGAAGAAGTAGCTGATTTTTTACAATTAAAGAATCCTGATAATCCAACAGATTATTTAGAGCGCCTTTGGAGTCATGAAACGATTACACTTATTTTGTATGATCGTTTACGCCAGATTCAAAAAAGTATTAAGAAAGAATGGATTGTTTTGTTTGCCAGTTTCTTTGATACAGATTTACTTCCGGAAGAATTTATCTCTCTATTTACTTATCTGCGGGAAGGGCATATGATTCTTTATGTTTCCGAAATGCCGGCAGAGCCTGCGACTATTTTAGAAGGTAAGGTTAAGAAAACCCAGCTTAGAGTAAAAGAAGAAGTAGCAAGCATTGCTTACAGTAAATTTGAATCTGATTTAAGATCAGAAGATTTTGCGGATGGTGAGTTTGCACGCACAGAGATTCTTAACGGAACAGAAATCAATGGACTTGCCAAACAAGTCAAATCACTCTTAAACGAAAAGAGAATTAAAGTCCTTTCGACAGATAATGCGTGGACTCTAAACCAAGCAAATACAATCATCATAGATCGTTCTGGAAACCCGGAATACTCTCATAAAATAGCCGATATACTCGGAACAAAAAATATCAAACATATCATTGACAAAGAGGTTGGTTTAGATACCACCATCATTCTAGGAGAAGATTTTGAAATCAAACCAGGCAAAAAGTAAAAAGACAAAAACCGAGACTGCACCCGAATTAGAAACTATTATTCCCAAAGAAAAAAAAGCAACCAAGGCAAAGAAGACTACTGTTAAGAAAACGAATTTAGAAGAAAAGCTTTCTGATATTCCGCTCAAAGAAAAAAAAGCTCCTAAAGCAAAAGAGAAACTTACCATCAGTCCAGAGACTAAGAAAATCCTCAAAGAGATTATCAGCCTTCTGAAAGAAAAGAAATGTGAAGATATTGTTGTGATGAACTTGGAAGAGGTTAATTCGTATTTGTCTTTATTTGTAATTGCTACTGTTGCAAGCCATACACAGGGTAGGGCGGCGGCTCGTGATTTAGAAAAGAAGATGAAGCCTTATAAACTAGGTGCCGGGAATATGGAAAAGAAAAGCATCCCGACAGAATCAGGATGGACTTTGCTTGATTTGGGCGAGATAGTAGTTCATATCATGACAGCAGAAACACGCGCGTATTATGATTTGGATAAACTATGGGGTGATGCGAAAAGAGTAACTCTTTAGTCGTAGATACCTAGTTGCATCTTTGCATCCTCTGATGCCATTAGCCGCGGATCCCATTTTGGAGTCCAAACGATTTCAACGTTTGCATCTTTGATTCCTTCTACTTGGAGCGCGGCAGACAATACCTGTGATTTTAGAGAAGGACCTGCAGGACAAGCCATACTTGTGAAGGTCATCTTCACATTAGCTTCATTGTTTTCATTTACCTTTATATCATAGATAAGACCTAGTTCCATAATGGAGATAAATAGCTCCGGGTCTTCGACTGGTAGTATTGCCTCGTATATAGCTTTCTCTAAATCGTTTCTTAATTCTTCCATCGCAAACTCCTGATTATCCCTTTAGGGCTTTGTCTAACGTATTCCAAGAAAGCACAGCGCATTTGACTCTAACGGGATATTTTTTTACTCCGTTTAATGCTTCTAAATCAGCTTCATCATCAGAATACTCGGGAGTCTTGTCTTCTAGGATCATTCCTTTGAATTTTTCGATTAAAGCAAATGCTTCTGTTTTTGTTTTGCCTTGAATGAGTTCTGTCATCATAGAGCCGGAGGCTTGTGAAATCGAGCATCCTTTTCCTTGAAAGCTTGCTTCTTTGATAACATCCCCTTCGAAGGAAATATATAATTCGAACTCATCTCCGCAGAGAGGGTTGACTCCTCTTTCGTGAATCGTTGCATTTGCTAGAACATAATAATTTCTAGGATGTTCATAGTGATCTAGTATTACTTCTTTGTAAAGTTCATCGCTTAACGACACGGGCAAAAATCTCCATTACTTTTTTTAGTCCTTCTACTAACGCATCTACATCTTCACGAGTATTGTATAAATAAAAACTAGCTCGGCAAGTTCCTGCAATTCCCATCTTCTTCATATAAGGCTGACAGCAATGATGTCCAACTCGAATCGCAATTCCTTGCTCATCTAGGATCGAACCAACATCATGCGCATGGACTCCATCCACGTTAAACGAAACAACTCCGCCTCTATGGGTTAAATCTTTTGTTCCGTAAAGAGTAAGTCCACCTAAGTCTTCTAATCTTTCGAGCGCATACTTTAATAAATCTGCTTCGTGGGCGTGTATGTTTTCCATACCGACTGCATTTAAATAATCAATCGCATGTGCAAATGCAATTCCACCTGCAATATGAGGAGTGCCTGCTTCTAGTCTTGCGGGTAAATCAGCGTATGTGGACCAATCTTTTGTTACCTCAGAAATCATATCTCCACCACCCATCCAAGGCGGCATGTTTTCTAGGATATGCTCTTTGCCGTAAAGAATTCCAAGTCCAGTAGGACCGAGCATCTTATGAGCTGAGAATACATAGAAGTCTACGTCCAAGTCTTTTACACTTGTCTTGATATGGGAAGCTCCCTGTGCTCCGTCTAACAGGAATAAGGCGCCAACAGAATGAGCTTTTTCAATGAGTGGCTTTATATCATGAATCGTTCCTGTCGCATTCGACATTTGAGAGCAGGCTACTAATTTGGTTCTGTAGTTGATGATTGTATCGATGTTTGTCAGATCAAGTGTGGAATCTTCATTTAAAGGAATGAATTTTAACACTGCCCCTTTTTCTAAAGCGAGCATTTGCCAGGGAACAATATTCGAGTGATGCTCTAATTCGTTTAGAACAATTTCATCGCCGCGGTTAATATTGGCTCGTCCCCAAGTCTGTGCTACAAGGTTAATACTCTCTGTCGCATTACGCGTGTAAATCGCTATCTTGGCACATCTTGCACCTATAAAGTCTGCCACTTTAATTCTAGTCTTTTCGTATAATTCTGTGGCGTGTTGGGAAAGATAATAAACACCTCTATGTATATTTGCATTTTCTTCTTTGTAGTATTTCTCGATTGCATCGATGACTTGAAACGGTTTTTGTGAGCTAGCTGCACTGTCGAGGAATACGAGCGGTTTGCCGTTCATCGTAGTATTTAGAATAGGGAAATCTGTTCTTAATCTGTAGGGGTCTAGGCTCATATTTTTAATCCTCAATTTCTACTTCAATGTCATCACCGATAATTCTAGTTGGGTAGGTTGTTAAATCTTCTGTTGCAGGCATACACATAGCTTTGCCAGATGTTAATTCAAACTTAGCAAAATGTCTCGGGCAAACAATGCATCCATTCTCAATTTTTCCATGGGAAATGGCTTCTCCATCGTGAGTGCATACATCTTCAAATGCAATTACTTTGCCGTCAATTTTAGTCAATGCAATGCTTGCATATTTAGTATCGACTACTTTGATTTGACCTTCATTCACTTCACTTTGTTTAGCTAACTTTTTATACATACGTAAATACTCTAATTATATAATTTCTCTGTCAAACGAGTTATGAGTAGATTTTGGATTTCTTCTACAGTTACAAAGTCTAGAATTTCTTTTAAGAAACCTTCTATAATGAGAAATCTAGATTCGTTTTCGGTCAAACCTCTAGACATAAGATAAAACAATTGCTCTGCATTTACTTCACCGACTGTAGCTCCATGCGAGCATTTTACATCATCAGCAAATACTTCTAGTTTTGGCATAGACTCAGCTCTTGCTGTTCTTGACATTGTCAGGTTGTTATTTACCTGACTTGCTGTTACATGAAAAGATGCCTTGGGTATAAAAAGATTACCCGTAAAGATATGATGGGACTTGTCTTTTACAACCGTTTTGAATTTGAGGTTACTGTCTGTTCGACTCGCGAAATGGGAAATGGTAAACTCAATGTCTTGGAACTCTCGTTTGGAAAGAGTAGTGGCACCAATTGCTTTGATGTTTGCATTCTCTCCGTTTAAATCATTGACTACTAAAGTCTTTCCCTTGTAGCCGCCTAAGTTAAAATGATAAAGCTTTAATTCGGAATCTAATCCTTGGTTTGTGATTAGATTTCTAAAATGAAAGGTTGAATCTTTAAAATCTTCTATAGTGACAAATGTTGATTTTGCGCCATTTTCCATCTCGATATAGGAGAGTGGATTAATCAGGTTAAAATCTTCCGCAGGCAAAGAATTCATTTTTTCATAAATAGATGCATTGGAAAACTTTTCTAACTTCCAAATCAAGAGTGGACAAAAGAACTTTCCCTTGCGGATAATTTACATTTAACTGAATTGGCTCTGCAATACTTGTATTGGCTGGAACTTTTGTTAAAATTCCTATGTCAAAAAAACTCAAATTGAGTAGAGCGAAAAAGTTTGCTTTGTTTTTTTCGAGGAGCTTTTTAAATGAGCTCTCGATATAAACTTTATCGAAAGAATCAACACTTGCAAATTCATTTGCAGCAATTAAGTCCATATTGATAGAGAAGGAACAGATTTTTCGATTCGTAGAAAGTAAACTATCTAACGAAAAATTGGAAAGATTTACCTTTCGCCATGATTCTAGTTTTGAATCAGGCAAAGATGTTTCTTTCAGAAGAGTAAAAGCAGATTTGCGAAGCTCTATCATCCAATCTGGCTCTTCTAAAGAAGACAGAAAAGCTTCAAACTTAGTCTCTATCGTTGTATTTTTAGAAAGTAGGGCTTCCATATTTTACTTTGCGGCTCCAGCGGTTACCCAGTCGTATCCGTTATCTTCTAGCTTTAGAGCAAGTTCTTTTCCGCCGGTTAGCGCGATTGTTCCGTCAATGAATACATGCACAAAATCAGGGGTGATATAATTTAACATTCTCTGATAATGGGTAATGAGTAAAATCGCATTGTCTTTTGACTTATAGCGATTAATTCCATCACATACAATCTTGAGTGCATCAATGTCAAGTCCTGAATCGGTTTCGTCTAGTATGGCGAGTAACGGTTTAAAAAGCGACATTTGTAAAATTTCGTTTCGTTTCTTTTCTCCACCTGAAAAACCATCATTTACATAGCGGCTAACAAAAGAGTCATCCATTTGTAAAAGTTTCATAGCCTCTTTTAAGTCTTTACGAAAGTCTTTGATTGCTATTTCTTTTCCAGTTAGACTTTTTAGGACTGTGCGTAAAAAGTTTGCAACGGTTACTCCCGGTATGCCGGTAGGATATTGGAAACAAAGAAAAATTCCTTTCTTGGCTCTCTCATCTGTTTTAAGACCTAGAATCGATTCACCGCGAAATAAAATATCGCCTTTCGTAATTTCATAATTGGGATGACCCATGATGATATTAGAAAGAGTGCTTTTACCGGAACCGTTTTTTCCCATGATGGCGTGCACTTCCCCCGCATTGATTGTGAGGTTAACGCCTTTTAAAATTTCTTTCCCTTGAATACTTGCGTGTAAATCTACTATTTTTATAAGCTCGGACAAATTATATAGTCTCCCTAAACACTAATGTCATAATTCCAAGTATTAGACTTAGTGCAATAGAAAACCTTGCTAGTTTTTATTCGTAATTCCAGTTTACGCGAGCGATTAGAATAGTGTCAGATGCTATGGTGAAAGTAAAAATTACATATTGGGATTGGGTTTGGATGTCATAAAGAGGCTTTGTAACTCCCCATTTCTTCTTAAAAAAATAGGTTTCTGATTTATGTTTGATGAAGTAGGGCTTCCAAGCGTAGTTATTTTGCATACTAGTGTCACTTATTAGCCATTCATTGTCGGATAAGCGAGTATAAGAAGGCGATGTCTGGTATCCATTCATATCAGTTAGAAGGACATGGATAATATGATCAGGGAAATCTTTTAGTCGGTGAGCTAGGATGTCCTGAGGACGGATAGTCTCATCTGAGGAAACCTTCTTCTCTAATTCTTCAAAAATGGACGAAAGAGAGTCTATGATATATTGGAGCTTATGAAAATCTTCTACAATCTCCATGAAGCGAATTCCACTGAATTTTTCGAGACTATCTTTTAATTCATTCGAATAAGATTGTTTGGATTGAAAAGCGTTAGTCGCTTTTGAAAAGTAAAATCCTTGCAAAAGACTAGCACCCATTTTAAATGCTAGAGTAAGTTCTTGTTCTGTCTCAATTCCTTCAAACAAAAGCTCTGATCCAAGCTTTACCGACATTTCAGAAAGTGCTGTTAAGACTTGCATGAAAGAATTACTACCTAAAGATTCACGCATGATCTTAATATCTACTTTGATAATATCGGGATGTATATATCCAATGCGCTCTAGGTTAGAAAAACCAACGCCTACATCGTCTATCGCAATTTTAAAACCATAATTTCGAAAAATTTCAACCATCTTTAAAAGACGTTCCATTTTTCCCTGGAATTCGTCTTCTGTAATCTCAATGATGATGTTGTCTTTATTGATTCCGTATTTTTCAACGAGTTGAATCATATGAAATCGAGTTGGGTCAAGAAGCTCTTCTTGGTGAACAGTCGAGAGCATATTTGGCATCATGTTAAAAAAAAGTTTTGTGTTTGTGCCGGTGGATTTTAAATAGCGAATTGCTTTTTCGCGAATGAGTCTGTCAACTTGCACTTTCTCGGAGAGATTTGTTGTTTTTCCATGAAAGAAAGATCCTAGAGACATGAATTCGTTGTGACTTGCTGAGTAAATTCTGCCTAATACTTCGTAACCTAAAATATCGCGTGTGATTGTATTGATAATTGGTTGAAAGTGAGGAACAAAGTTGTCGTCACTTAAAAACTCATTACTGATCTCTGGTAGAATTTTAATCATACGTATTTTACACTCGTTTCTTACTAAGTTAGAATTTCAATAAAAAGCAAGAATTTTATTTTAGTTTTTAAGCAAAGATGCTTTTTTCCTTATTGCAGTTTGCATATTTCTACTCTAGTTGTTGTTTGGATTTTTCTTACATCTTTTCGAAAATATCTTCGATATTTTGAAACAGAGTTTGACATATACTTTGCTTAGTCAAATATCATCCTATCAAGTGAGTGCTTTATAAAATTATCAAATTCAACAATGGACAATTTCGAAGAATTAAAACAAACAGCTATGGAAGGAAGCGATGTAGAAATTACTTTCCGCTATATCACTGACGAAGATCTTCAACAGATATATAGCCTTCTACATCAAATATTGCATCGGATAGGAAAGATTTATCTCTCCGAATACATCTTCATGATGCTTAAGGAAATTTTAGTTAACTCGATTCGTGCTTCCGCCAAACGAGAATTCTTTGCTAGAAATTCTCTCGATCCAGAAAGACAAGAAGATTATAATATTGGAATTGTTCGTTTTAAAAATGAAATTATTTTAAATTGGTCAGAGCATGTTGGTTTTTTAAATCGATCTCGATTCTTTATTGTGTTAAAGTTTAGATTTGAAAATGGACTTGTAATTGAGGTAATTAACAATTCGCCGCTTGTAGAGCATGAAAGAATTCGAATCAATTCCCGTTTAACAGCAGCGGATAAATATAAAAATATCTTAGAGGCATACAGTGATCATTCCGATTCACAAGAAAGTGCCGGTCTTGGGATTGTAATGACTGTATTACTTCTTAAGAGCATTGGTTTGGATAAATCCAATTTCAAGATTGAATCAGTAGAAGGTCATACTGTTACTTCCCTGCTTGTCCCAATCCAGATTATTCCAGTAGAAATTGTCAGCGAGATTAGAGAAAAAATTCTACAAGAAGTTGATATGCTTCCCTCTCTTCCTGAATCGCTCAAGAAAATAATGCAGATGTGTAATTCGGAAAACTTAGATTTCCCAACACTCGCTCTAGAAATAGAAAAGAACCCTGCACTTAGTGCGGATTTATTGAAACTTTCCAACTCTTCAAGTTTTGTCACGCGAACCAATGTCAATACAATTCTACAAGCAATTAAGATTGTTGGCTCTGACAATGTTTTAAGTATGTTGTATGCTGTTAGCTCCTATAAGGTTATCAAAGAAAAATTTCCACGTATGGAAAAAGAGTGGGAACATGCAAATAAAACAAGTATTTTCGCAGTCAAGATTGCGCAGGATTTTGGAATAGAAAAATCAATAGAAGCAATTAACGTAGGAGCACTCCTTCACGATATCGGAAAGATTTTATTACTAGCAGTAGAAGGAAAACTTTTTGTGGCTATTCAAGAATTGACCAAAAATTTGCAAATGGAAAATACCCGTGCCTTAGAAGAAGCATCCATCGGGATAAGCCATTCCGAACTAGGAATGCTTCTTGCGAATAAATGGAATTATCCGAAAGAGCTTTCTGCCATTATTCAATTTCACCAGGATCCTTTCATGGCACCCTTAGAGTTTAAAAGAAGTGTAGAAGTAGTCTATCTTGCAAATATTCTTGCCAATAAAACGGAAGGAGAAGTAAACTTCTATTCTTTTAATTTAGATGTCCTACATAGTTTTAATATTTATACAGCGGAAGATTTTAATTCCTTTCATTACAAACTAGAATCTCATTACCACTCGAACAATAAAAATCCTTTCTTTGGATAGTTGATATTATCCGCTTTATAGAAAAAAGATTTGCCACAGAGGCACAAAGACACAGAGATGGCGAAAGATTCATATAAACAGAATAATGTTTGGTTTATAATTCTGGCTTGTTTATTATACAATGATGATGCTATTCTTGAATGCAATTCTTTTATTCGTTGTCTTTTACATGATGCACTTGAATAAAATTGGTAATATATCATAACCCTCGGTGACTCTGTGCCTCTGTGGCAAAAAAACTGATTTGTCACAAACGATTTCTTTTTTTATTTGGGGCGTAATTTTCTTGTAACATCACTTTGCGATAGTATCAAACATATACAATAGGAGATTTACTATGGCGATCAGCATCATTCAAAACAAACAGGGAATTGAGAGAAAGCTTGAAGTTCGTTTGGCGGAAAATCAATATGAAATTGAACAAACACTTGCGCTTCGTTACAATGTATTCAATTTAGAAATGGGGGAAGGTCTTCCTGAGTCAAGACAGTCACAAAAGGACAGAGACGCGTATGATTATTATTGTGATCACCTAATTGTAAAAGACGAGACACAAGATAAGATCGTTGGCACCTATCGCATTCTCAAACGATCCGTTGCGAAAGAAAACATTGGATTCTATTCAGAAACAGAATTCGATCTTAGAAAGCTTTATGATTTAGAAGATGATGTTGCCGAAGTAGGTAGAAGCTGTGTGCACCAGGATTATCGGGATGGCTCTGTGATTTCCCTTCTCTGGTCTGGATTCGGAGAATATATGTTGGAGAATAATATCCGTTATCTGATGGGATGTGGCTCTATTCATTCTAAAGATCCTTTGGTCGCCTCTCAAGCCTACGCATATCTGAGAGAAAACAACGCATTAGCCGGTGATGAATTAGGTGTCAGCCCTTATGCAACACATGCTCTAGAAGGATTTGATCCAAACTACTTAATCGAAGACAAAAAAGCAGTTTATAAAACAATTCCTCCTATCATTAAAGGCTATGTTCGATTAGGTGCTAAAATATGTGGCTATCCGGCATTAGACGATGTATTTGGGACAACAGATGTATTTGTTTTATTTGATCGTAAAGAAATAGATGCCCGCTACGGAAAGCATTATTTAAAAGAATAAGGATGTCTACTCAGAATTTCTTGCCACAGAGGCACAGAGTCACAGAGGGTTATGGAATCGTGCCTATGTGGCAATGTATTATGTTGAGTAATTACGAATGAGGTGTTTTTAATCCATCATGCTGAAAGGACTGCGAAGACTCAATCGATACGAGAACAGGATTTTTAAGATTGCGAAAGACGGAGGAAAACTTGTCCGTCTTTCGCAAATTGGATTTTCTAGAAAGACAAAAGATAATTTTAGATTTCCCGTTTATTCTCTTGAGATAGGAACAAAATCAGCGGTTAAGAATAATCCAGTTGGTATTGTTGCAGGCGTTCATGGACTTGAGACGATAGGCGTAAGAGTAGCTCTTGATTTTTTAGAGTATCTAGTCAATTCTAAACACCAAGAATTTTTACCAGAAATTTTTAATGGAGATGTGGGTATTGTCTGTTTGCCGATGATAAATCCTGGCGGAATCGCACAGACTTCTCGCTCTAATCCTGCCGGAGTTGATTTAATGAGAAACTCAGGAATCGATGCAGTGAGTGCTCCATTTTTTTTCGGTGGGCATAGGATTAGTTCTTCTCTTCCTTATTTTAGAGGAAAGTATTTAGAGCCAGAATCTAGAATCGTATATCGATTTATGAAAAAATATTTTTTCCCAAACGAGACTGCTATCATGCCTCTTCTAGATATTCATTCAGGATTTGGAACAGTGGATCATGTATGGTGGCCGTTTGCCTTTACCCACGAGCCTTGTGCGGATGAGGCAATATATAAAAAAATGGCAATGCATCTTAGTGAAAAGAATTTACATACACAGTATCAATATGGACAGCAAAGTGAAATCTATACAACGCATGGAGATTTATGGGATCGATTTTATTTGCAGTTTAGAAATTTAATCGAAATCAATAAAAGAAAGTCCCGATTTTTGCCTTGGACTCTTGAGATAGGAACCTGGTCTGATATACCCGATAATCCATCAAAACTCAGTCGTAAACGTGGAATCTTTAATCCTGCCAAAGAAAATAAGCAAGCAGTCATAAAGAATTACCGGAACTTTCTGCGAGACTTTGTGCGGCTATCTTGTATTAAACCCTCGTATTGGTTTAAATAGCTTTTTCGATTTCTCTCTGGCTATAAAATTTATAAAAGAACAAAAAACACAAAGAGGATAATACATGCCATACTGCATGTCCTTGCACAATATGGTTGGAAGGATTGCAAGCAATTCTTTTAAAATCCAAAATCCAAGCAGTAAAGGCAAGGGCTAAAGCGGCAATGGCTAACTTATAATAAAAATAGGAATAGTCTTTGTTGGATTTTCGGAACAAATAGTATTCAAAAGCAAATCCGGCTAATACCTGTAAGCCGAAAATTGGAATTCCAAATGGTTTGAATAAAAACAATAAACCCATAGAAGTAAAGAGTAGGGCAAGCAGGGTTAAATTCTGATTATTCGCAGAAATGAATTTAGCACGCCTTAGATTTATACTGAGTACCATGGCAGAGAAAAGATACATAGAAGATAAATCAAAGAATTGAAATAAAAAAGTAAAGCTCGCATGGTATAAAAAGGAAGCTATACCTGTTAAGATTGCAATCGGTCCTATATAACGAATGTAAGACAACTTATCTTTTCTATTTTGCAGCAGTAGATAAATTCCAATCGCAATAAACGCAAGGTTTGACCATGTGTTAGAAGGTTGCGTAATATAAGAGCATAGATTGTCTTCACAGTATTTAATCGTAGGAGGAAGAAAAGAACTCCAGGGACATTCAGGTAGTAGTGGGATAATTGGTTCCATAGTATCTACTTCCTATTTTGAATGATACTGTATTTGGGAAAGTCTATTCTGAAATTCATTTGTTTCTTTTTTGTTACGGTTTGAATAGTAAAATTACCACGGATGAACACAGATGGACACGGATGATTGAATGATGTTGTAATTTTAATTAAGAAGGGAATTGTAGGATTGGCATCCCTGCCTGTCCATTGAATAGGCAAAGTCCAATTTAAGAATGCAATGTAATCAACTGCTCTGGTAATATTTTCTAAAAAAATTTTTATTAATTTTATCATATATAATTTCCTTACTTCATTTCACTCCGATTTCTTCGGAGTTGAGTTGTTTTGTTTTCATATCATCCTTCTTCGCTTTTGCTTACCTCTCCCCAACTTTATCGTTGTTGCGGTATATAGCTGTATTCCCCCTCTCCTAATGGGAAAGGGGTTTCTTACTGTTATGCGCTTTAAGCAAGAATAGATGTAGTTCAGTTAAAATAATCTTCGTATGCGGCTAATCGAAAATCAACTGAAATTATTTTTTGTGAGATATTTTTTCTCAATAATTACGCAGTTGCAACAGTTTTTAGTGCAACTATGTAATTAGTTACTATTCACAGTGTCACAGCAAACCTGCTGGTAAGAATTTTTAAACACAAAGGACACAAGGGCAGTTGCGGCATTATGAAATTAACCCTGTGTATACACTTCGTATAAGAAGACGTTTACTATTGTGCGATTATAATGGGGCATCAAACTCGGTTATGATACTATGTAGACTCTTGAGCCAGGTGGCATCTGCACCGAGTTTAATGCGGGTTATCCACTGTCTTTGAGTTATAGTCTTCTTATAGGAAGGTAAAAGGAAACTACTTGTGGTTATTGGTTTGATTGAAAAATTGTGATTCAAGAATTCATTCCTCTTTCTTGACAATTCCGATAAGTCCCATACATATCTCCATTATCACTAATGACCAACGCAGAATTGTCGAGCGCAACTGGAATTTGTTTCATTCCTTTTAGAAACTGGTCTAAGCTTTTCTCCTTTTTCAGCAAGTGATTCAGGACGACAGTAAACAACGATTAACTGCGGTCCAAAATTACTAGCAACTCTTCCGCGAAGAAAACCACCATAGTCTGGCTCGTCATCGACTATATGCTCGTATCCTCTAGGTAGATTCTTGCCGTGTGATTCTTTGCGTCGTGTAATTTCCCATCGGGATAAATCCAAAAAACAAAGTCGGGGCTAAGATGTGTAAACTGCTTAATTGCTTTTCTGCGTCCAGAATATTTTTCTCTTAAGAAATCAAATGTCTTGGATGCTTCTTCTCTGGTTATGGAGCCTTTTGTGATCATAATAATACACCCACTTAATTCAAAAATTATTATTGTTCATTATATAAAAACTGTAATTGTTTTATTGTTTAAAATGGCTTTTTCAAAATCTGAATTCCTTCCTTTTTTCTAGCTTCGATTTGACTATTCCTCTGAGCGAAAATTTGTCAGCTTGCTTTGGGTCCAATTCATTTACAGAAAAAATCTTTGATTGCTTGCTTTATTATTCTCTAATTTCAGAATTAAAAGACTTTCTCATTCTTTCATGTTCTTTCATTGCTATTCTCCTTTTTAACCTTCGGAGCTTATTTATTTTGCTACACTAAGATCCTGATTTCGTCTGAACTGAACATGAATTCTTTTTAAACTCATAATCGGAAGGCCTTCTTGGGATTGAATTTTTCATTTCTACAAGAATAGAAATCCTTGTAGAAATCCATTTTGGTTTTTTAATTGACGAATCTCTATGGAATTTTAGGATTAGCTAAAGATTTATCAATGCTATTTTTGAAAAGGTAAGATAGTTGAAATACTTTAAATACATTCAGTGCAAAAATGCCAGAAAGAAAACTTTATTGGCGCATATGGAGAAACACTTTCAGTGAAAATTGCAAGGAACTAATACTATTAAATAAGTCTGATATTTATATAATTGTTCCATGCAGAGATTGTAAAACGAGAAATAAAATCCTACTTTCTAGAATTACAATTAAGCAAACTATTTCTTGCGGCACTTGTCAAAAACATTTTGATTCTGAAATAAAGGAATTTTTAGACTCAGAGAGTCAAGATTCTGAATTTACAAATAAAGAAGAATTCAATCGCAGAACAGAATTTTCAAATAAAAGTCAAAATGAAGATCTGGAAAAAATACTATCTAGTACAAAGCCTGGATTTATAATTACTCTGTTTATTCTGACTTTTGTTTTAGTCTATTTCAATCAACCGGCAAATGCTTTATGGTATAAATCAATATTAGTTTCCATTGGCTTTGCGTTGTTAAGTATTCCTATTGTAATAATTTTGGAATTA